>CADECG010000047.1 GCA_902825795.1 uncultured Bacteroidota bacterium | reverse complement strand
GGTTGCTGTAGTTGAACAGATAGTTGGGCTGGCGCAGGACGATATGGCTCAAATAGCTCGTATCGGCAAGCCCTTGGCCCGGATCACCGAGGTCGAAACGCGGATCGATACAGACCAAGTTCGCAGTGCGCTCCAACTTTTCGTAAGCCAGATACTGGGTGAACGTGTGGCCTTGCCCCCCGCCAAGGACAATGGGCACGATGTTCATGCGCATGAGTTCGGCCAAGGTCTCGGCCAAGGCGTGCTGCGTGTCCTGCGCACTGTTTCCCGGATGCAGATCGCCCAGATCGACCAACTGCAAATTCCCCGGGGGCAAGAAGAGTTCATAGAGTTCGGCGCGTATCGCATCCGGTGCTTTCACCACACTACGCGGGCGGGCATGACCGGGATCATCGAGAACACCAAGGATCGCAACTTGAGCGCCTTCCAATTCGGGAAAGCCGCTGGATGTATGGAAGCGCGTATTTGCCCCTAGAGCATAGATGCTCCAGTCGGGTTGGCTTCGACCGAAGCGCTCGCCCGGTTGGAAGTAGATCGAAAGGTCCATGGGAAGCAGTCGGAAAGGGATCTGACGGTTGCTGGGAACTGAAGCGCCCGAAAGGTCAGTGGGGACTTAACAATCACCGCGCTGTTCCCGCAGCAACTGTCAACGCCCGAGTGTCAACTGAGCCTCACTTCTTCTTCCGGAAACCGCCACGCTTGGCTCCCTTCTTCTTCGCGGGCGCATCCTCGATCAGCTTGGCGCATTCCTCAAGGGTGATCTCCTCGGGCTTTTTGTCCTTCGGCAGGTTGGCGTTCTTCTTTCCGTCGGTGATGTAAGGGCCGTAGCGCCCATCGAGGATCTGCAGATCGCTGCCCTCGAACTTGCGCAGTATCAGCGCCGCAGCTCCGGCCATCTTGGCCGCAACCAGTTCGATCCCACGTTCCAATGTCACCGACGCCGGGTCCTCGCCCTTCGGGATATTGGCGTACGTCTTCCCGGCCTTTACGAACGGGCCGAAGCGACCACGTCCGACCGTAAGCATCTCGCCCTGATATTCTCCGAGGTCACGTGTTTGGTTGGCGGCCTTCTTGTTGTCGATCAATTCGATGGCGCGCGCAAGGTCGATCGCCAGTGGATCATCCTCCGCTTGGAGACTGGCATAGGTGGCACCGAACCGGACGTACGGACCAAAGCGACCGATGCCGACGCTCACGACTTCGCCATCGCGCTCACCAAGAGTGCGAGGCAGTTTGAAAAGATCCAACGCATCTTTCAATTCAATAGTCCCGATGCTCTGATCCTTGCGCAGGCTGGCGAACTTGGGCTTCTCCTCATCGCCAACTTCCCCGATCTGGATCATGGGGCCGAAACGACCGATGCGCGCGAAGATCTTGCGGCCGCTGGCGGGGTCGAGCCCTAACTCACGAGCGCCGGTCGCCTTCTCGGCAGTGTCCTTCACCGTGCCGATGGTCTGGTGGAAGGGCGTGTAGAAACGCTTGATCATGGCGCGCCAATCCTCCTTGCCTTCAGCGATCACGTCGAACTCCTCTTCCACGTTCGCGGTGAAGTTGAAATCGACGATCGTTGGGAAGTGTTCCACCAAGAAGTCGTTCACCACCATGCCGATATCGGTAGGGAACAACTTCTGCTTCTCGGCGCCGACATTCTCGGTGGCCGTAGCATCGGTGATCGCATCACTGGCTAGTGTCAGGACGCGGTATGGGCGCGGAACGCCATCGCGGCTTTCCTTCACCACGTAACCGCGTTTCTGCACAGTGCTTATCGTAGGCGCGTAGGTGGAAGGACGACCGATGCCGAGTTCCTCAAGCTTCTTCACCAAGCTTGCTTCCGTGTAGCGTGGACTTGCGCGATCGAAGCGCTGTGTCGCAGCCATTTCCTGCAATTGCAGGTGCTGGCCCTGGCGCATTTCGGGCAACAGGCCTTCCTGCTCATCGCCTTCTTCTTCATCGCGGCCTTCCATATACACCTTGAGGAAACCGTCGAAGAGGATCACTTCGCCCTGCGCTACGAGTTTCTCGTTGGCATGGCCACTGATCGCGATGTTGACGACGGTCTTCTCCAATTCCGCCTCGGCCATCTGGCTGGCGATGGTACGCTTCCAGATCAGGTCGTAGAGCCGTTCAGCATCGCGGTCGGCTCCGGCTGTGCGCACCATGAAGTCGGTAGGGCGGATGGCTTCGTGTGCTTCCTGCGCACCTTTGCTCTTGCTGGCGAAGCGGCGGCTCTTGCTGTACCGTGCGCCGTAGTTCGTGGTCACTGCATCAACGGCGGCGTTGATCGCGAATTCGCTCAGGTTGACCGAGTCGGTACGCATGTAGCTGATGCTTCCTTGCTCGTACAGACCTTGGGCGATGCGCATGGTACGATCAACACCATAGCCCAACTTCCGCGAAGCTTCCTGTTGCAACGTTGAAGTAGTGAACGGCGCTGCAGGCGAACGTTTGCCCGGCTTCTTCTCGACCGCTTCAACGGTGTAGGTGGAACCAACGCAACCCTGGAGAAAAGCCAACGCCTCCGGCTCGGTAGCAAAGCGCATGGGGAGTTCGGCCTTCACTTGCGTCTTGCCTTCAACGAGCAACACGGCGGTCACTCGGAACGCACTCGTGGAATTGAAACCAAGGATCTCGCGTTCGCGGTCAACGATCAATCGCACAGCAACGCTTTGGACACGGCCAGCGCTGAGGCTTGGCTTCACCTTGCGCCAGAGGATCGGGCTCAGTTCATAACCCACCAAACGGTCCAATACACGGCGCGCCTGTTGGGCATCCACCAAGTGCACATCGATCTCGCGCGGATTGGCAATGGCTTCCAGTACTGCCTTCTTCGTGATCTCGTTGAAGGTGATCCGCTTCACCTTGGAAGGGTCCAGCTTCAAGGCCTCCTTCAAGTGCCAGCTAATGGCCTCCCCCTCACGGTCTTCGTCTGTCGCGAGCCACACGGTCACTGACTTGTCCGCCTGTTTCTGCAGTTCACTGAGGCGCGCCTTCTTGTCGTCCGGAACGATGTAGGTCGGTTCGAAACCGTTCTCCACATCCACGCTCAGGTCGCGTTCGGGAAGATCGCGGACGTGGCCGTAGCTGCTCAGCACGGTATAGCCTTCACCCAAGTACTTCTCGATGGTCTTGGCCTTGGCCGGAGACTCCACGATCACCAGATCACCGCTTGCTTCCTTCTTCTTGGCCATGCTGCTCTATCAATTCCATCAGGGCACCATTACCCCAATGAACAGGGCGGCAAATGAAAGGTGTTGGATCGGGAAGTTGGTCACTTCCCCGACCTCGTGTATCTCTCTTCCCTACGGGAAGGAAAATTTTGAACAGGGAGGTGGGTCGGCCAAAACGCTTGGGATCGCATCCGTTCAATACCCGGGCTCACCTGCTGGTGTGATCCTTTGCATCCATTCAGTGATCGTGGTACCCGGCATGCGAAGAGCCAAGCCTATACGGAGACCCCATTCCATTCCCGTGGAGCGCGGGTCCTCCTTCAACAAGCTGCTGATGGCCGGAGTGAAGTAGGGGTCGAAAAGCAAACGGATGCGCTCCCCCATGGGCATTTCGAAACCGAATCCGAAGAACAATCGAAGGTCTCCGCCAAAATCCTCAGTGCGTTCATTCTCGAACGTTCGGTCATGGTTGGTTCCTCCCACATGGTACCATTCACGACCTGAGATCCTGCCGCGCAGGAGGATGCCTTGCATCAATCCGAACCGCACCACGGCCCGCTTTGATGCACCCAGATTCACCTGTGGAATGATCGCCAGATGGAGCAGGTCCAACTCAACATATCCCTCTGTGCCATAAGAACCGGCCAAGCCACCATCGCTGTAGCTCACCACGAACTCCTTCCGCGAGTAGATCAATTCCAAGCCGAGATTGGTGTGATCGAAATGTTGTTCGCGGTAGAAAATGGAAGCCGTCCAAAACGGGCCAGGACGCGGATCGAAGCTGGCGCTGGCATGTCCATCACTGGGACGGGAGCGCAACTCGAAGAGCATACCTCCGCCGGAGGCGCCGATGAGGTACTGCGCTTGGGACATGGGTCCGCTCAACACCGCGGAGGCAAGGATCAAACGTGCAACGGCGGCCTTCATTTGAGGTCCCGTGCGGATGGCTCAACGGGCACAGAACTCTTCCTATTCAGCTTCATGCGTCCACAGCCCAACCGGATCCCCCACTCCTGTCCGAACGAATAGGGTTGCCGCGCGAGCAAAGGGCCAATGGCCGGACTCCAATACGGATCGATCGTCACTATCGACCGTTCCCCGGTCGGTAGTTCCACACCGAAGCCAATAAGGAACCGGAGATCACCGATGAAATCCTCAGCGGGTTCGGCATGCAGTTCCCGGCTACTCCATTGATACGGGTACGAATTCCATTCGCGGCCAGTGAAGTAGCTCTTGATGATGATACCGTGCATGAACCCGAACCGGATCGAGGTTCGGCCCTTGGGCCCAAGCTTCACTTGCGGCAGGATGGATAGATGCAGAAGGTCCAACACAACTTCTCCTTCTGCGCCTTGGCTGCCGGCTAAACTGCCGCTGGAGTAGTAGGCGCTGAACTCCTTTCTGGAGTGGATCGCCTCGAAGCACCAGTTGAAATGCGTGAACCGTTTGTCTCGGAAAAACACTGAGGCAGTGGGAAAAGCACCATGGCTTGGTTCGAACCTCGCGATCTGATGACCCTCCCCCTTACGAGCGTGAAGCTCAAAATCCATCACGCCGACCGAAACCCCGAACAATTGCTGTGAATGACCCGACAAGGTCGACGCGACGACAGACACCGCACCAAGAACAATTCGAAAGCACAGGTGGCACGTCTCGTTCATCGTTCTTGAAAGGTATCAGCAACCCATTCCGACAGTCGACCCGCCTCCCACATGCCACAACGTCAGGCCTGCCAAGGTGCGTACTTTCGGCCCCCTTTCCAAAGGCAGTGAGCAAGAAGGTTTACATAGAGAGCTACGGTTGCCAGATGAACCATAGCGACAGCGAGATCGTGGCGAGCATCCTGGCGAAGGATGGGTACACCACGGCCGCTACCGCCGAGGAGGCGGATCTTGTCCTGCTCAACACGTGCAGCATCCGGGAAAAGGCCGAGTACACCGTGATGCAGCGCATCAACGAGATGAACGCGTTGAAGGCGAAGAAGCGCGGGATGAAGGTGGGCGTGCTAGGTTGCATGGCCGAGCGCATGCGCGAGGATCTGCTGGAGAAGAAAAAGGTGGTTGACCTCGTCGTTGGTCCCGACGCATACCGCAGTTTGCCGTTGCTGCTGGATGAAGTGGAAAGCGGCCAGAAAGCAGTGAACGTGCTGTTGAGCCGAGAGGAGACCTACGCCGAAATAGAGCCGGTGCGACTGGACAGTAATGGTGTGACGGCCTTTGTCACCATAATGCGCGGATGCGACAACATGTGCGCGTTCTGCGTGGTGCCCTTCACACGTGGCCGCGAACGCAGCCGCGACCCGCATTCCATTGTGGAAGAGTGCCGACAGCTGGTGGCAAAGGGCTACAAAGAGGTAACGCTCCTGGGGCAGAATGTCGACAGCTACAAGTGGACCCCAAAAGACCCCATGGCCAACGGCTCAGGGGCCACTGATTTCGCTGACCTGCTTTCGATGGTGGCCGAAGTTTCCCCGGCGCTGCGGGTGCGCTACAGCACGAGTCATCCGAAGGACATGACCGACAAGGTGCTCGCTGTGATGACGCGCTACGCGAACATCTGCAAGTATGTACACCTGCCTGTGCAAAGCGGCAGCAGCGACGTGCTGAAACGGATGAACCGCGGCTATTCTCGGGAATGGTATCTGGACCGCATCGCCAGCATCCGGAAGCACATGCCTGGCGCGGCCATCAGTACGGATATCATCACCGGCTTCTGCGGCGAGACCGAGGAGGATCACCAACAGACGTTGAGCCTGATGGAGGAAGTACGCTTCGACATGGCGTTCATGTTCAAGTACAGCGAGCGCCCGAAAACGTTGGCTGCGCGCAAGTATCCCGATGACGTGCCGGAGGAAGTGAAGAGCCGGCGCTTGCAGGAAGTCATTGCCAAACTGAACAGCACCGCAGGCGATCTGCGCCGCAATGCCGTTGGCGAAGAGCGCGTTGTGCTGGTGGAGGGCGAGAGCAAACGCAGCGCTGAATTCATGTACGGAAGGGACGATCAGTACACGACCGTGATCGTGCCGCGCGGAAGTGGTGCGACTGAAATAAAGGCAGGCGATTTCGTGAGGGTCCGGATCTTGAGCGGGACGTCCGCTTCGCTGAAGGGAGAAGTGATCGCTGTGATCCCGCACCCTGCGGCCATGGAGCCATTATCCATCGCTTGAATGAACATCCAACCGATCAAACAACGTTTCGGCATCATCGGCACCAGTCCTTTGCTGGACCGCGCCGTGGAGATCGCTGCGCAAGTAGGCCCTACCGATCTCTCGGCACTCATTACCGGCGAGAGCGGCAGCGGCAAGGAGGTGATCCCGAAGATCATCCATGCCAACAGCGCCCGGAAACACCAGAGCTACTTCGCCGTGAACTGCGGCGCCATACCCGAAGGCACCATCGACAGTGAACTTTTCGGCCACGAGAAGGGCGCTTTCACCGGAGCGCATGAAGCGCGCAAGGGCTACTTCGAAACGGCTGATGGCGGTACGCTCTTCTTGGATGAAGTCGGCGAGCTTCCCTTGACCACACAGGTGCGTTTGCTGCGCGTGTTGGAGACCGGCGAGTTCATCCGCGTGGGCAGCAGCAAGGCGCAGAAGACCAACGTGCGCGTGGTGGCCGCTACCAACGTGAACATGCTGGAGGCGATCGCAAAGCACACGTTCCGTGAGGACCTGTACTACCGCCTGAACACGGTGCCGATCCATGTACCCCCGTTGCGCGAAAGACGGAAGGACATCCACCTGCTCTTCCGGAAGTTCGCGCAGGACACGGCCGAGAAGTACCGCAACCAACCACTCATCCTCACCGATGATGCTTTGGCCTTGATGGAAGGCTTCAAGTGGCCCGGTAACGTTCGCCAATTGCGCAACATCGTTGAGCAGATGAGCGTGATCGAAAAGGACCGCAACATCAGCGCGGAAACCCTGAAGACCTATCTCCCGGCCGATGGCCCCAACTATCTACCCGCGCTGGCTGGTCCGGGAACAGGAGGCACTGACGGCGCGAACGAACGGGAGTTGATCTACAAATTCCTCTTCGACCTGAAGAACGACCTGAACGCGTTAAAGGCACAGGTGCTTTCCTTGGCGCAAGGGCAAACCCTGCCAGCAACGCCGTCGCCGGTTTATGGCGGCGAGATCTTCATCCCGGCCCAACTGACCGACAACGGGCCCATGCGGATCCAATTGCCGCAGCACGCCGGGGTGGGCACCCAGGATGTTCAGCACCAAGAGGTGGAAGAATCGTTGAGCATCACCGACAAGGAAAAAGAACTGATCCGCAAAGCGATCACGAAACATCGCGGACGCCGCAAGCACGCGGCCGAGGAACTGGGCATCAGTGAACGCACGTTGTACCGCAAGATCAAAGAGTACGAGATCAAGTGAGGAAGTTGGTGCTGATAGGAACAGCGCTGGCATTGACCGGCTGCACAGTGAGCTACAGCTTCACACCGCCAGCAAGCGTGGGTGCCGCCAAGACCTTCAGCGTGGACCAGTTCGAGGCGAAGGCGCCGCTGAGCAGTGCCCAAAGCGCGCAGACATTCACGGAGATCCTGCGTGATCTGCTTCAAGCACAGACACCGTTGGATCAGCAACGCAAGAACGGCGACGTGCAGTTCTCAGGGTCCATTTCAGGTTATGACGTTCAACCCGTCGCCATTCAGGCCAACGAAACGGCCGCTCTGAACCGCCTGACGATCTCGGTGAACGTGCGTTACACGAACGCCACGGACAAAACCAAAGACACCGAATTCAACGTGAGCCGCTTCGCGGACTATAACAGCACCCAGGACTTGGGCTCGGTGGAAGCAGCGCTGGTCGACGAGATCAGCAAGCAATTGGCACAGGATATCTTTGATCGCACATTGGGTAACTGGTAAGGGACCACACGATCGACATGGACCGCACGCGCCTGAACGCCCTGCTGGAAGAACCTGGTCGCGTTGCGTTACAGGACCTCGGCGCCTTGCGCGAACTCACCGAACGGCATCCATGGTTCAGTAGTGCCCATGTGTTGTTGGCCGTCGGCGAACAAGCCCTTGGCGAAGTGATGGCCAGCGAGCATTTGCGCGACGCGGCGGCACATGTGCCCAACCGTGAAGTACTGTTCGACCAAGCCGGCAGGAATGCGGTGCGCGAACTTCCCGCTCCGGTTCTGTCGGTTGTTCGTGATGATCCGCCAACAGGAACTTTGGTGGAACAGATGATCGAGGAACTACCGATCAATGAAGTTCCTGTGACACCTGAGGTGCAAACCGCGATCCTAACGCGTGAACCCCTGACCGATAACGAGATCGCAGAGCGCATCCTTGAACAGCAGATGTTGGAGGCCGCCATTGCATCCGGTTACAGTTTGGGGTCATTGGTGGTGGAGTCCACTGGTGAAACGCCTATCGCCGCTATGCCGCGTCCCACGGCTGATACGATCGAGCTGCCGCCTCCAGTTTCCGCGACAACTGAAATCTCTGAGGCTGAACCGGAACCGCGATCGCCGGTGCGCGAGCGTATGCGCTTCACCGATTGGCTGGCCGGTGCCGCCGAAGTCCCAAGACCCGAGATACCATTCAGCCAAGTAGGTACGGGCGATAGCGAGGACTGGCTGAGAAAGCCCCCGGCCACTGCCGTGGCGAGCCCACTGGAGGATAGCGCGCCGATCCCAGCCAGAGCGGCGACAACAGCCCCCCCTTCTCCCGCCGTCACCCGCGATACAATAGACCGATTCCTGAAGAAAACCGGACCAGGCCAACCGCCGCGCACGGAGTTCTTCACCCCACAGGAAGCCGGGCGCCGAAGCCTGCGGGTACAGGCCGATCTGGTAACGGAAACCCTGGCCCGGATCTACGAGCAACAGGGCAACTTCCCCAAAGCTGCTGAAGCTTATCGCCGATTGGCGTTGAAAGTGCCGGAAAAAGCAGCTTACTTCGCGGCCCTTTCGCAGGCGGCTGCGGAGAAACAGAAAAAAGAAGGCTGACCATGTTCATCTCGATCCTCATCCTGCTCGTGTGCGCGTTCCTCGGGCTGTTCGTACTCATGCAAGCGCCCAAGGGCGGCGGTTTGGCCAGCGGCTTCAGCGGCGCCCAGCAGATCGGCGGCGTTCAACGCACCACCGATTTCCTGGAGAAGGGAACATGGACCATGGCCGGCGTGCTCATGGTGCTGTGCTTGATCGGCGGTACCCAAACGTCCACGGCATCCACGGGTGAAGGTCCAGTGGATGAAGTGATCGCAACCAGCGCACCAGCCGTTCCGGAGACCCAAGTGGATCCTGAGAGTGTTGGTGGGTCGGATACGACGAAGAGCGCCGAGTAACCGCTCCGCCTGACAGACTATCGGCCAACCGTGGCCTGACTTGTCAGGATTCCGGAATGGATGGCAGTATGGATCCCTGATCCGCCTAACGGCATCTTCATTGCCGGTCGCAGCATCCCACAATAGACCCCAATTCAAAACCAACATCAACACAATGGCCAAAGTGAAGCCCCTCGCCGATCGCGTGCTTGTTGAAGCCGCCGCCGCCGAAGAGACCACCAAGGGTGGTTTGTTCATCCCCGATACCGCCAAGGAAAAACCCCAGCGCGGAACCATCATCGCCGTTGGCACCGGCCGGGTGGCCGATGACGGCAAGGTGACACCCCTCACCGTTAAGGTGGGTGACAACATCCTGTACGGCAAGTACAGCGGTACCGAGCTTACGCTCGAAGGCAAGGATTACATGATCATGCGTGAGAGCGACATCTACGCAGTCCTCAACTAAGAAATACCGGGCGATGCATGCATCGCCCTTTTCATTCCCCAAAAACCAACTGCAATGGCAGCCAAGAACATCCAATTCGACATTGACGCACGCGATCGCTTGAAGCGCGGCGTCGATCACCTCGCGAACGCCGTGAAGGTGACCCTCGGTCCCAAGGGCCGTAACGTGATCATCGACAAGAAATTCGGTGCGCCCCAAGTGACCAAGGACGGCGTTACCGTTGCAAAAGAGATCGAGCTGAAGGACGCCGTGGAGAACATGGGCGCCCAGATGCTGAAGGAAGTGGCCAGCAAGACGGCCGACATCGCCGGTGACGGCACCACCACAGCTACCGTTCTGGCCCAAGCGATCGTTACCGCTGGCCTGAAGAACGTAGCCGCTGGCGCTAACCCGATGGACCTCAAGCGCGGTATCGACAAAGCTGTTATCGCTGTAGTGGCCGAGCTCAAGAAGATGAGCCAAGCCGTGGGTGACGACAACGCCAAGATCAAGCAAGTGGCTTCGATCAGCGCGAACAACGACGACACCATCGGCACCCTTATCGCTGAGGCCATGGCCAAGGTGAAGAAGGAAGGCGTGATCACGGTTGAAGAAGCAAAAGGCACCGACACTACGGTTGAAGTGGTGGAAGGCATGCAGTTCGACCGCGGCTACCTCAGCCCCTACTTCGTGACCAACGCGGAGAAGATGGAAGTGGACCTGGAAGGCGCCTACATCCTGATCTACGACAAGAAGATCAGCAGCATGAAGGAGCTTCTCCCGATCCTGGAGAAGAGCGCACAGACCGGCAAGCCTCTGCTGATCATCAGCGAAGACGTGGACGGCGAAGCACTTGCTACCCTGGTGGTGAACAAGATCCGCGGTGCCCTGAAAGTGGCAGCGGTGAAGGCCCCTGGTTTCGGTGATCGTCGCAAAGCGATGCTCGAGGACATCGCCATCCTTACGGGTGGAACGGTGATCAGCGAGGAGCGCGGCTTCAAGCTGGAGAACGCTGACCTCACCATGCTCGGCAAGGCTGAGAAGATCAACATCGATAAGGACAATACGACCATCGTTAACGGTGCTGGCAAGAAGGACGACATCGTGGGCCGTGTGAACCAGATCAAAGCACAGATCGAAACGACCACCAGCGACTACGACAAGGAAAAACTGCAAGAGCGTCTGGCCAAGTTGGCTGGTGGTGTTGCCGTCCTCTATATCGGTGCCGCTACGGAAGTGGAGATGAAAGAGAAGAAGGACCGTGTCGACGACGCCCTGCACGCTACCCGCGCCGCAGTGGAAGAAGGCATCGTACCGGGTGGTGGCGTGGCGTACATCCGTGCACAAAAAGTGCTGGACAAGGCCGAAGGCATCAACGCCGACGAGACCACCGGCATGGGCATCGTGAAGCGCGCGCTCGAAGAGCCGCTGCGCCAGATCGTTGCCAACGCCGGATTGGAAGGCAGCATCATCGTACAGAAAGTGCGCGAAGGCAAGGCCGACTACGGCTTCAACGCCCGCACCGAAGTGTACGAGAACCTGCTCGCCGCCGGTGTGATCGACCCCACCAAGGTGACCCGCGTCGCCCTGGAGAACGCCGCTTCCATCGCAGCCATGTTGCTCACCACCGAGTGCGTGATCAGCGAGGAAAAAGAAGAGAAAGCAGCCGGCCATAGCCACGGTGGCGACATGGGCGGAATGGGCGGGATGATGTGATCATCAGCCTCAACTGAACTGGACAAGCCCCGGCGAGAGTCGGGGCTTGTTCGTTGAGACTTTGTTCATGGTGGTCGGGTTACCAACACCTGTCGAAAACTCCCGGCCTCGCTCCTGCCCGTCCCGGCGTAATCTCGCATGCCTGAAACGCGCGGAACAGCGCGGCAGGTCTTGCCGATCCGCCGATGCAGCTCACCCCAAAACGCTTCTTCGACTTCTGCGCCACGCACGTGCCTTTGTTGCACGCCATTGCCCAAAAGCCGGGCGACATCAGCGAAGCGCAGGTGCGCCAATTGATCCGCACCTTCAACGACACCACGGTTGAACAGCCCGAAACCACGTGGCAGCGCCTAACGGAGCTTCAGGTAATCGTGCCATTGGAAGAAGGCAGCTCGCACTATGTGATGAGCCAGCCCTTGCTGCAGTTGCTCAACTTCCTGTACAACGATGCGCTGCCCACGAGCCCGGAGATCATCCAAGGGTACATCGCATCATTGGAAAGCGCCCGCAAGCGCATTTCCATGGGCGTGGAAGCCACCGACTCGTTGAGCGTGGCCATGGCCACCAACGAAGTGGACCACACCCTGCGCCGCATGCAGGACGATCTCGACGCTACACACCGCGCGGTGATGGCCGAGGTGGCGCGCTACAAAGCCGACCGTACCAGCGTTAGCGTACGCGAGCGCTACCTGCGCATCCTCAGCCTTATGGACCAGTACGTGCATCCCTTAGTGGAGATCGTGCGGGTGGATGGCCTGCTCGAAAGCACGCTCGATGAAACCGACATCGTGTTACGCGCTGCGCGAGAACAAGGTGTGTATGTGGAACTGGCGATGGTGGAGCGCAACGAACGGGCGATCCGTGTGTTGCGGCGTCGGGCCATCCACACACTTACCGAGAGCCGCAAGGAACTGCAGCCGTTGTACGACGTGTTGCGCCGATCCAGCGCGATCGCTCACGGGGCCACGCTGGCCTTGGGCCGCTTGCGTCAGATGCGCTTGGAGGATTGGGTGTCCAACTATGTAACGCAGACCACGAACGCACGCGTGGAGTGCCCGCCTACTGATGCGGTATTGCGGGAGACCATCGAAAAGGTGATCTCGCATCCTCCGATCCCTCCGCCCTTGCTGAACACCACGGAGAACGGCGACACGCCGCCGGACTATGTGCGCCTGCTTTGGCTCAATGAACTGCCGAACATCCTCAACGAGGAATTGCCTGTGAAGGACCTCACCGGTTGGCTAACGACCAGCTTCCCGGAAAAGGGAACGGCCGATGCCTTGTTGGGTCTGAGCAAATTGCTCTTCGACCCGAAACTAGATGTCGATTTCAAAGGCGGCAAAACGAAACAATACCGAACACGGGACGGCGTACTGGAAGCCTCCACCATTTCCATCACCAAGGCATGAACACCCTACCGCAACTGAAGGACATCTTCGACAAGCTTCGTCAAGGTGCCTACATCACGCACGAACAAGGTACCCTGCATGCCTCGCTCGCCGAAAGCTACGAGGACTACAAAGCATACTTCGAACCGCTCGGCCTGAACCTCATGCGCCACCCGCGTGACTTCTTCTACTTCCACACCGAAACAGCTGAAGGCACACCGCCCGCAGCGTCGCTTGCGCCCATGGCGGTGTTCTGCTTCATCCTTATTGAAGCCGCCGCCAACGAAGGGCGACCCGTGGAGGAGTATCTGCTCACCGAACGCTTCACAGTCGCCGGGCTTCCTCACCTGAAGAGCGACCGCTACAAGGCCCACATGCGCGCTGTGGAAGTGGACGACGAAGGCGATCTGCGCAAACTGATCAAGAGCATGGTCACCAAAGGCTGGGCAGAGTACTTCAACGATGACAGTTTCCGGTTCCTGCGCCCCTTCCACCGACTCTTCGACAAGTGCCAGGAGATCAGCACCGCGGCCGAGCAGGAATCGCGCGAAGTGCTGCCCTCCTTCGGGCAGACCATTGATCCAGAAATGAACTAAGCCGGCCCGACCGACCGAACACAACGACACGCACATGCAAGCAGGAATCGGACCCACCAAGCTCATCGCCATCCGCAGCGGCAGTTACGACTATGCCGAGGTGGATCTCGCGAACTCGATCCAACTCGTTGGTCCCAACAACGCGGGCAAAACGACACTCATCAACACGCTGCAGTTCCTCTATCTGGACAATCGCAACCAGATGGCGTTCGGCGATCACGACCCTGAGGCCACACGCGCGTATTACTTCCCCGACCACTTCAGCTACCTGTTGTTCGAACTGGAGGGACCGAACGGAGCGTACGTGCTCGGCTGGCGCGGGCAGAGCAAGGCCAGTGGCGGCGACCCTGTTCGGTTCACCTACGATGGCACGTACGACATGAACGACTACCTATCGAAGGATGGTCGGGTGTCGGACCCCAAAACGGTCGACGCCAAGCTGAGCGAGCGCAACTTCCGTGTGCTGCGTGATGCGGCCGCTCATCGCGAGGCCATTCTGGTGGCCACCAAAGGAGAGAGCAACGGCTTGGGTGTTGTTCACCTTACCGAGACCGAACGTTACGCGCACTTCAAGGAAGTGCTGAAGAACCTGCTCAGCCTGCGCTCCATCGACCAGCACGAGATGAAGCGGAGCCTGCTGATGCTGGCGAGCATACCGCCGAACAAGCCCGCTCTGGAAGCAACCCGCTCGATGACGGAGGACTTCGAGCGCATACGCGATCGCCGTCTGAAACTGAACACGCTCAAGAGCGAGAAAGAACGTCTGGAGAAGTACATCGACATGAGCGATGGCCGCTTCGCATTGGAAGCCCGCTTGGCCTTCGTTCATGGCGACCTGATGGAGAAACGTCGCAAGGCCCACGATCACAACAAGCACGTGAAAGAGGCCATCGTGGCCAAGCAGGAAGCGCTGGAAAAGGAGAAGATCAGTACGGCGGAGATCCTGAAAGACCTCGATGAGAAGATCGCCGAATTGTCCGGGTTCAAGGGCCGCGCCGAGGGCGACTTGTCGCGCATTGCGGAGTTGGGCAAAGGACTTGAGCAATTCGTGGAGGGCCTTGAGCGTGAAGCACTCACCAACGCCAAGGAGCGCCTCCATGTGCTGAACCGTCAACTGGGCAACGCCGAGGAAGCCGACCGCCAGCGCACGGCGCGCAGCCTTTCCGAAGTGACTGGTCGTGTAGCCAGCACCGAGCGCGCGATCGCCAACTTCGACAAAGCGCTCATCACCGAGCTGCGCGAGTCCATGAGCGACGAAAGCCTACACGGCCTCTCCAAGCTCTTCAACATGGAGATCCTGAAGCTGCCTGTGGAGAAGGGTGGTGTTGATCTGAAGAAGCGCAAACAGGTGGATGCGCTGTTGAAGAGCATCGCGGAGAATATCAAAGACGACAAGTACAGCGATGCGCTCATGAGCCTGCCCCTGCCGGACAACAGCAGCGCGTGGAAGGAGTTGGTGGACGTGAAAGCCCTCAAGAAATCGCTCACCGACCTGAAGGCCGAACAGGACCGTTTGCGCAAGCTGATGGACGCCATCGAAAACCGGGAAGCACTGGCGAAGGATCGTGCGAAAGCGCAGTCAGAATGCGACGCACACGTGGACGTGCTGGCCCGCTGGGACCGCTACCAGATCGACAAACGCGAGGAGCCCCGCTTGCAGAAGCGCTTATCGGAACTGACGAAGGAGAAGACCGGATCGGACGCGCAACGCAAGGAAGTGCGCGACAAGCTGGAGGATATCGGTGTGAAACTTTTCGAGCAACGTACCGCCCTGCACAAAGAGGACGAACGCTTCAACCGCCTGCTCGTCCTGATGGAGCAGTGCGCGCCACCGCCCGACCCGAACGCGAAAGGCACCGAGCTGATCGCCGTGCCCAACGATGCGGAAGACGCGATCGAGCTGTACCGCAAGTTGATGCTGGAGCACAACAACATGTCCCATGAGATGGACCAGCTACGCAGCAAGATCGAGAACGTGCTGAAGAGCGACATCATTGGTCCTACGGAACTGGACACCGTGCGCCTGATGCGCGAACAGATCGAGGGCCTGCCCTCTTTCGAGGAAACACTACGCAAGGATTGGGACAACTACCTCCACTTGCTACGCGCCAGTTTCGCCAACGTCCTCAACGGGCTCAACGATATCAAGAGCGCCGCCGAGAAGCTGAACCGCCGTTTCGGCAACGTGAACGTGAGCAACTTGGAAAGTCTGAAGATGGAGGTCATCGACCAGAACGAATTGGTGGTGGCCCTGAAGGAACTCGCGGAGACCGATCACACGGGTCTCTTCGACAGCTCCGGGAAGCTGGACGCAGCCTACCAAAGCTTCCGCAACAAGCTGAGCGAGCGCTTGACGCTCAACTACGGCGACCTCTTCACGCTGCGCTTCACTATCAGTACACGTGCTGGCCGCACACACAGCTACGACAACCTGCAAGTGGAATCGCACGGTACTGCTATCACCATCAAGGTGCTCTTCAACCTGCTGGTGCTGCGCAGTATGCTGAAGGAGGACCCGAAGCAACGGATGCCACTGTCGCGCGTGCCCTTCTTCTTGGACGAGATCCACTCGCTGGACAGCGTGAACCGCAAAGCCGTACTGAACATGGCCAAGGACCTTGGCTTCATGGCCATTACCGCAGCGCCGGAGCCAGTGAGCGAAGTGGATGCGTTGTACTTCCTGCGCCCACACAAGGGCCGCTTGGTACTGCGCAATGAACTACGCATCGGTGTGAAGTTCGACGAGCAGTTGGCGGAGGCGTGAGGTGTTTGTGTTCGGTGATAGCGCATTGATCGTGCAAGCGATCACTGTCAATGGTTCCTTTGCCGCGCGCGTGCCGGTTATGGATCCGCGTTGAACCGCCCCATGTCCCCACAACTCCCCGCTCTCCGCTTCCTACGTATCACAGGCTTCCTTGAGGGCCTTTCCAACGTGGTGCTGTTCTGCATCGCCATGCCGGTGAAATACGGCATGGGTATCAAGGAAGCCGTGAAGTATCCAGGCTGGGTGCACGGTATCCTTTTCATCCTCTTCATGGTGGCCATTGTGCGCATGCGCTTGGTGGCCAACTGGTCGTTGAAGCAGGTGGGCATTGCCTTTCTGGCCAGCCTTGTGCCCTTCGGCACGTTCTGGGCGGATGCCCGGTATTGGAAGAAGGAGATGGCGGATATCGCGAAATGACCTGAACGGTACACTCACGCATAGATGCCCTTCACCTGAGCATCATACTTGGCCATGATCTGTTTGCGGCGTAGGCTCAGCTTGGGTGTCATCTCGCCTCCGTCGATGCTCCATTCGGTGGATAGTAGCGCGATCTTCTTCACCTGCTCCCAGTGACCCAGTGGCGTACACACCTGCTCCACGCTGCGCATGATGCGATCCACGATGCGTTGGTCCTTGATGACTTCCGCAGGCGTGGTGAACGGGATGCCCTTGAGTGCGCAGTAGTCCTTCAGGAATGCGAAGCTGGGCACGATGAGCGCGGCAGGGAACTTCTCGTTCTCGCCGATCACCATCACCTGCTCAATGAAGCGCGAGGCCTTCAGCATGTTCTCGATGACCTGAGGCGCGACGTACTTACCGCCGCTCGTCTTGAACATTTCTTTCTTGCGGTCGGTGATGCGCAGAAAGCCGTCCTCGAGCACGCCTATGTCGCCGGTGTGAAGCCAACCATCGGTATCGAGGGCGGCGGCCGTGAGCTCGGGCTCCAAGTAGTAACCGAGCATGATGTTGGGGCCTTTCGCCAAGATCTCCCCGTCCTCGGCAATGCGCACCTGCACGTTCTTCAGCGGACGGCCGGTGCTGCCCAAACGGAAGCCGTCGTTCTTCTCGCAGTTCACGCTGATCACGGGTGAGCTTTCGGTGAGGCCGTAGCCTTCCATGAGCGGGATGCCCGCCGCGTTGAACACGCGCGCCAAGCGCGGTTGCAGGGCTGCGCTGCCGCTGGCCACCACGCGCACCTGGCCCCCGAGCGCCACCTTCCACTTGCTGAAGATGAGCTTTCGGGCCACGGCCAGTTGCAGGTTGTAGCCCACACTACGGCCGTGCACCTCGTACCGATGGCCAAGGTCGAGCGCCCAGAAGAAGAGCTTACGCTTGATACCCGTGAGTTCCTCGCCTTTGCTGACGATGCGGTCGTACACCTTCTCCAGCACACGCGGCACGGCAGTGAAAACGTGGGGCTGCACCTCGCGGATCGCATCGCCCAAGTTGTCCATGCTCTCTTGGAAACGGATGCTGACGCCCGCGTACAGGTAGAGGTACATGAGCATCC
Organism: uncultured Bacteroidota bacterium; assembly: GCA_902825795.1. Classification (GTDB taxonomy): domain Bacteria; phylum Bacteroidota; class Bacteroidia; order Flavobacteriales_F; family PHOS-HE28; genus PHOS-HE28. The sequence goes on along the minus strand of CADECG010000047.1, from coordinate 7,118 downwards.
GTTCGTAGATATGGCTTAGCGGCAGGAAACTGATGCACCGCGCCTGGTGGTCCACCGGCAGGCGCTCAATGCTGCCTTCGATGTTGCTGAGGATGTTACCGTGCGAGAGCATCACGCCCTTGGGCTTGCCCGTGGTGCCGCTGGTGTAGATGATGGTGGCGAGGTCGTCGCGCTTCACGGCATCGCCATACTGCTTCAACAGTTGCTGGTCCTGCCCAGCGGACATGCTGCGCACATCGGTCCAGTGGCGCGCGCCCGGCAATTGGTCGAACGTGAAGAGGTGTTGCAGTGCCGGCGACTGCGTTTGCGCGTGAACGGCCTTTGCGTGGATCTCCGCATTGCTGCTGAAGCACACCTTGGTACCGCTGTGCTTCAACACATAGGCATAGTCCTCGGCGCTGGCGGTGGGGTACAACGGCACGTTGATGGCGCCCATGCGCAGGATGGCTTGGTCCACGATACACCACTCGGCACGGTTGCCGCTGGCAATGGCCACTTTGTCGCCGGGCTTCACGCCCAAGGCCATCAACCCCAGAGCCACTTGCTCGCTCAGGGCGATCATCTCCCGGGTGCTGTAGGACTTCCAAGCACCATCGTGCTTGCTGCCGATGGCATCTTGTTTCGGGTACTTCTCCAGTTGGAGGAGCGGTATGTCGAAGAGGCGTTGGGTATTCATCGGTGGGAAGATAGAACGGGAGCGGTTCAGACAAGAGCACCAGCAAGGGCCGCACTACCCTTCTATCGCCCCAACATACTTCCTCACATACGCCTCCACGCTCTTCGTCTTGTACTGCATGATGAAGCGCGGATGCTCCAGCGGCACGATGCGCTGGAAGAAGCGGTGCTCGGCGTTGAGCCCTTCCAAGAACTTCAGATTCTTGCCCGTGCCTATACACAGCACCTTGTCCGTGCGCATTCCCGCTTCCACCACACGGGCGATCCACTGCGCGGCGAACGGGCGGATGGCCTTCATCAACGCGGGATCATCGTAGTAGTTGAGATTGATGGGTGCGCCCTTTGGGCCGTCCTTCACGAAGCCTAGCGGGCAGATGGCGCTGACGTAAACGCTGCGGTAGAAAACCTGCGCCCCACCGGCGGCGCGCACGGCGCGGTAGAAGAAATCGCTGCTGGGCTCGTGGGTGCGGATGCCGCTCACAGGGATGCCGAGGTCGCTTTCGCAGCGCTTGGTGTCCGTAAAGCAGAGGCCGGTGCTACCCGCACCCAAGCGCCCCGGATTGATGCCGAGCATGAGCGTGCGCGGGCGATCATCGCCGAAAAACTTCCGATGGAACAGCTCCACGATCCGCCTGACTTCCACAGCGTGGGCACCGTTCATGGGGTCGAGCACACCAACGCCGGAAGGCAGCTCCACGTTGGCCAAACTCGCGTTCCGCACAAGTGGCAGGAGCCTATCGGCAAGTACGGGCATGCTTCACGGTCCGGGTGTTGGGGAGGCCAAAATACCGTCCATCAGGTATTTCAGGAGCACGGGCCGGCCAATAGTTTCGTTGCCGCCAACCCACTCCAGAGCCATGCATGTACCCGAGAAGATCAAGCGCGCATTCCGCGATCGCGCGGCCGGAAAAGAGATGACCCAGCAGCGCAACCACACCTTCGCGATGGAGGCCAAGGGCCGCTTGCAGGATGCCGACCAAGAGCCTGGACGCATGGAACGGCGTTGCAAAGCACTGCTGAAGACCGACCGGCAGATGATCGAGTCCATGGCTACCGGGCGCGAATCGATACAAGGTGCGACCACCGACTTTCTCGGCGTGTCCTTCTTGGAGCGTGCCCGCTTGGCAGCGCGTGCCGTGGCCCGCGTGGCAAGCCGAGATGGCGATGGCTTCGGTAGCGGATTCATGGTGGCGCCCGGTCTCTTCCTCACCAACAACCATGTGCTACCCGATATGGCCGCAGCCAAGGATGCACTCATTGAGTTCGACTTCGAATTGGATGTGAACGATCAGCCCAAACGCATCACGCGCTTCGAACTGGACCCGAAGAAGTTCTTCATCACCAGTGCCGAGAGCAAGTTCGACTTCACCATTGTAGCCGTGGGCGAACGCGTGGGACGGGGTCCTGCACTCTCCTCCTATGGGCATGTTCCGCTGTTAGGCACAGGCGACAAGCACGTGATCGGAGAATGGGTGAACATTGTGCAGCACCCCGATGCGGACCTGAAACAGATCACGATCCGCGAGAACCTGTTGGTGAGCCGACTGGAGCATGTGCTGCATTACAGGGCCGATACCATGCCGGGTAGTTCGGGTTCGCCGGTGTTCAACGATCAATGGGAAGCGATCGCATTGCACCATTACGGTGAACCATTCAGGCAAAGGGGTCGCAAAGGCAGGGACCTGAACGAGGGCATCCGCGTGAGCGCGATCGTAAAGGCATTGAAGGATGAAAACCTGAAGCCGGTGAGCGGCAGCAAGCGCCTGCTGGATCCCGTGGTGAACGCCACACGCGGCGAGCTCCGCACGGATGGGCCAGTGCAGATCGATGATGGCAGTGGCGACGGCCGCACGTTGCGCATCGGTGCCGACGGCACCGCGACGATCACACTCCCATTGGAGATCTCGTTGAAGTTGCCGACCGTTGAAATGGACGGCGGAAGTCGCACCTCTGATCGGAGCGTGGGAGGTGAATCGGTAACGATCGACCAGCGTTACGACAACCGCGATGGGTACGACCCGAAGTTCCTGAAAGGCGATCCGATCGCCCTGCCTACCATGACCGCTGCGATGAAGAAGAAGGCTGCGAAGTTGCTTGCGCCGAACACCGGACACGAGTTGAAATACGCGCACTTCAGTGTGGTGATGAACGCGCAACGGCGCATGGCCTTCTTCACCGCTACCAACATCAACGGCAAGCTCTGGAAGCAGATGAGCCGCGATGGTGTGCTTGGCGGTGGCGAAGCCACGGAGAAGTGGTTCCAGGACCCGCGCATCGCGGAAGAAGACCAGTGCGAACAACCCATGTACGATGAGCAACCGAAATACCCGCTGCGTTTCGATCGGGGACACTTGGTGCGCAGGGAATACCCCAATTGGGGAACGGCTACCGTAGCGAAAAGGGCCAACGCTGATACGTTCCACTTCACCAACTGCACACCGCAGGCGGCCGTGTTCAACCAGAGCGCGAAACACTGGCAAGGCATTGAGAACTATGTGATCCGAAACGCGGAGGAAGGCGACGAGAACGTGAGCGTGTTCGTGGGACCGGTCTTCAACACCAAGGATCCCGAATGGAAAGGCGTACGCGTACCACGGAAATTCTGGAAGATCCTCGTGCGGAAGGTGGATGGCGAGCTACGCGCCACCGGCTTCCTCGCCGACCAGACCGAACAGATGGAACCCGCGCTCGATGCTGCGGAAGACTTCGATACCATGAGCGATAGCGTGGCCATGCGCCAATGCCGCATCACGGAGATCGAACGGCTCAGCAAGCTGAAGTTCGGGACGTTGCGCACGCACGACACCTTCGACAGCGGCGGTGAATCGGTGCGGGAGAAGGGAGCCGTAACACGCGCGATCGCATCCTTCCGCGACGTGCGGTTGTGATCCTCGCTACTTCGGCGCCGTACGATAGATGTAGATCCCCAGCGTAAGGAAGATCACATTCGGTATCCAAACGGCCACCAGCGGTGGTAACCCGGCGTTCGTCGCTGCCACCGAGGTGATTTTCTGTGCGAACACATACATGAGCGCAATGAGGAAACCCAAGGCCAAATGCAGGCCGGTGCCCCCGCGCACCTTCCGGCTCGATAGCCCAACACCGATCAGCGTGAAGACGAACACGGCGAACGGTGTGCTCGTGCGTTGATGACGTTCGAGTTCGAAGAAGGCGGTGTCGCTTCCACCGCGTGCGCGCTCGGCGGCAATGAAGGCATCGAGCGCGGGCGTGCGCATGGCAGCGGCGTTCCCGGGTCGTTGGCCCACGTCGCTTGGCACCAGCGTGAGAGCCGTGTCGAGCATAGTACCACGCTCGATGTGTTCCTCCTGTCCGTCGATCGTGCGGATGTAATAGTCCTCGACTTTCCAGTGACCCGTCAGGGTGTCGTACGTGGCACGGTCTGCGAACAATTTGCTCTTCAACTGGAGGCTGTCCCAATGTTCAAGACTGAAATGGAACCCGCGACGTGCGTGTGCATCGAACGATTCGAAATAGGCGATCGTGCCGGGTTGGATCTCGCGATGGATGTGGCTATCGTCGATGAAGAACTGCGCGCGGATATGCTCCTCCTCGAAGGCCAGCCGGATCTTGTTCGCATCGGGCAGGATCATGTGGTTGACGAAGAGCGCTACCAATGCCAGGACAGTGCCGCTGATGAAATACGGTCGCAGGAAACGATTATAGCTGACGCCACCGCTCAGCATGGCGATCACTTCGCTGCGGTGCGCCAGCCGACTGGTGAACAACACCACGGCAATGAAGATGAGCAGGCCGCTGAAGAAGTTGGAATAGTAGATGACGAAGTTGACGTAGTACTGCGTAACGATCTGCCAGAACGTAGCGGTCATCTCGCTGAAGTCCTCGGTCTTCTCGCTCACGTCGAAGACCACCGCGATCGTCATGATCACCGCAAGTATGAAGAAGAAGGTCCCGAGGAACTTCTTGATGATATAGCGGTCGAGGGTGGAGAGCACGGGAAGTGATGAGGATGTGAAGATGTGGGGGATGTGAAGATGTGGAGGTAGGGGTCAGGATCTCATTTCCACATCTCCCACATTTTCACATCCGCTGCTTCAGCGCGGGCAATAGTTGTGCCTTCCATGTGGTGAAGGAACCATCGAGGATGCGGGTGCGGGCTTCGGCCATCAGGTCGAGGTAGAAACCGATGTTGTGCAGGCTGGCGATCTGCGGCCCCAGTAGCTCGCCGCTCTGGAACAGGTGGCGCACGAAGGCCTTGCTGTACGACTTGTCCACCCAGCAGTTGCCTGCGGGATCAAGCGACGAGTGGTCGTCGGCCCATTGCTTGTTCTTGATATTGAGCACACCGTTGCGTGTGAAGAGCATACCATTGCGGCCATTGCGCGTGGGCATCACGCAATCGAACATGTCGATGCCGATGGCGATGTTCTCCAGCAGGTTCCACGGCGTGCCGACACCCATGAGGTAACGCGGCCTGTCGGTTGGGAAGATGTCGCAGCACAATTCCGCCATGGCGTACATCTCATCTTCCGGTTCGCCTACGCTGAGGCCACCGATGGCGTTGCCCTCCCGGCCTTGCTTGGCAATGAACTCCGCACTCCGTTTCCGAAGCTCTGGGAAGGTGCTACCCTGTACGATGGGGAACAGCATCTGGTGGTAACCATACTTCGGCTCGGTGCTGTCGAAGCGTGCGATACAGCGTTCCAACCAGCGATGCGTCATGTGCATGCTCTTCTCGGCGTACTGGAACTCGCACGGCCATGGCGTGCACTCATCGAACGCCATGATGATGTCGGCCCCGATGCTGCGCTGGATGTCCATCACGTTCTCGGGCGTGAAGAGGTGCGCACTGCCGTCGATGTGGCTCTGGAACTTCACCCCCTCCTCGGTAATCTTGCGGATGTCGCTGAGCGAGTGCACTTGGAAGCCACCGCTATCGGTGAGCATTGCACGGTCCCACCCGCTGAACTTGTGCAGGCCACCGGCATGTTCAATGATCTCAACACCCGGCCGCAAGTAGAGGTGGTAGGTATTGCCGAGGCAGATGGCCGCATTGAGGTCATCGCGCAGATCGCGTGGATGAATGGTCTTTACCGCGCCCAGGGTGCCCACGGGCATGAAGACGGGTGTCTGGATCACACCGTGATCGGTGCGGAGTTCACCCACGCGGGCTTTGCTCTGTGGATCGGTATGGTGGAGGGTGAAGCGCATCGGGCGCGAAGATGCGATGGTCACGCCCACGACGATCCGCACTGCGGCACATGACGTACGTTGGTGCCATGTCCACCACCATCCGAACGCTCTTCTCGTTGCTGGTTTCCACATGTTGCGTCCTGCACCTGCACGCACAAAAACCGAAGGAGGCCTATTGCGGTGAGCTGGGCCGCTTAAAAGTGGGCGACGTGGCACCGGCCTTCGCCACGAAGGACCACCAAGGCGATAGTGTTGTGGTACCGGCTGCGGTGCCCACCGGACCGGTAGTGCTGGTGTTCTACCGCGGCTCATGGTGTCCCTATTGCAACAAGCACATGAGCCAGCTGCAGGACAGCCTGCAACTGCTCCTCGATCGCAACGCCACGGTGATCGCGGTGTCGCCCGAGACACCGGAGAGCGCCGACGAGATCATACAAAAGAGCGGCGCCACCTTCCACGTGGTGCACGACGAAGGGTACCGCATCATATGCGCTTACGGCACCGCCTTCGTGGAGCCGGAGGGACGGCGCCGCCGACTGAAGCTGGCCGGCTACAATGTGGACAAGGCGAACGGCAACACGGAAGGCATCCTACCGGTGCCCGCCACCTTCATCATCGGTACCGATGGGCGCATCAAAGCCCTGCACTTCGAGGAAGACCACAAGGAGCGCATGAGCGTGAAGGCGATACTGGAGGCGTTGGAGTGAGACGTGTCGAGGAGGGTGAAGTGTGTTGGAAGAGGAATTGCCTCAAGACGTCCATTGGAGGGCGGACATGTAACCGAAGGTCATGGTCCTGCACGGTTAGCTTCACTGCCGCATCCTTTTCCCGCCCATGACCAACAAGATATCCCTTATCACTACCGCCATCGGCCTTGTGCTGTTGACAAGATCAACAGCACAATTGGTCTTTGTGCCCGACATGGAATTGCGCACTTATCTCGACAGCGTTATCCCTGGCGTTGTGGATGCGAATGGGTACATCGATAGTGGGGGGGCGTTGGCGCTTTCGGCACAGGAACTGACGATCTTCTTCGACTGGTCGCCAGCGGACATCACAGGAGTGGAGGCGCTCACCAACCTAGAAGAACTGCATCTCCTCCATGATGAAACCGGTGTCGCAATTGATCTAACGGTTGCGTCATTTCCCGCGAACCTCGTCGAATTGGAGATCTGGAGTGATTTCTCCATTTCTCTCATGCCGCAGTTTCCGGCATCGTTGGAAGTCCTTAGGCTTGGCGAGATCTACAATGTCCCTGTGCTCCCGCCTCT
>CADECG010000046.1 GCA_902825795.1 uncultured Bacteroidota bacterium | reverse complement strand
CTACCATCTCTATCCCACTCCAGGTACATATACGATCACGCTGATCGTGAATGACCCCATCGCTTGCAATACTTCGGATACGATGAGCGTGGTCATTCAAGTGGACTCACTGTTGCCGATCACTGCGGGTTTCGCGTTGGCTACAGTGCCTGATTGTAACCAGTTGGTGGTGCAGAGCACCAATACCAGTACAGGTGACAATTTGCAGTTCGCTTGGGACATGGGTGATGGAACGCAGTACACCGATACGAACGTTACCCACACATATACCCTGACCGGGATGTACACTGTGCAATTGATCGTTACGGATTCACTCGGCTGCAATCCGCCGGACACGGTAACAACACAGGTAAGCTACGCTGCGCCAGCACCCGTGGTGGCAGCCTTCACCGTAAGCCAAGTGATCGACTGCGCATTGAACAGCGTGCAGACAGTGAACCAGAGCACCGGGGCCACCATGTCGTTCGCCTGGGATATGGGCGATGGGAATACGTACGGCAACGTGACGGATGTTCTGCACAACTACGCCGCCCAAGGCACATACAACATTCAGTTGATCGTGAGCGATGTGAACGGCTGCGTTCCGAACGACACGGTCGTTGTGCCTATCACCATCGCTCCTCCGGTCATACTGGATGCGGCATTCACGGCTGCACAGGAACCTGATTGCGATGAACTGAAAGTGGATTGCACGAATTTGAGCACCGGCCCTGCACCGAGCTATTCATGGGATATGGGGGATGGTACCACCTACACCAGCACCGACGTCGTGGACCATGTCTACGCTGTTCCAGGCACCTACACGATCACGCTTATTGCAACCGATGCGCTTTCGTGCAACGGCGCGGACACCACTTCACTTCAAGTGACCTTGGCCCCATTCTCGCCTGTTGATGCTTCATTCAACCCGGTGCAGGTGGTTGACTGCGGTTAACTGATAGTGAATGCGACGAATACGAGCACGGGTTCATTCATGGTATTCGCTTGGGACATGGGCGATGGAACCCAGTACGCCGACACGAACGTTTCGCACACGTACACGACCGCGGGTACCTATGATGTGCAGTTGGTCGTGAGCGATCTTGCAGGTTGTTCACCGAACGATACTGCTTCCATCACAGTGGTGGTCGATCCTCTGACACCCGTGGTTTCGGACTTCACGATCACCCAGGTGGGAAGTTGTGCCTTATTGACGGTCCAGGGCATCAACCAAAGCACAGGTGACAGTATTGCTTTCAGTTGGGATATGGGCGATGGTACCACCTACACAACGACCAACGTATCTCACCAATACACGTCACCGGGAGCCTATACCGTTGAACTTTTCGTCGAAGACCTGGCTTGCGGAAATGATGCTACCTACAGTGTCACGGTAACCGTCATTGATGCGTTGCCCTTGGTCTTGGTCTCTTCCGGCGCGATATGCCCTGACTCGACAACCACGCTCTTCGCCACCGGTATTGCCGGTGGGGCGACGTATTTGTGGAACAACGGCTCAACGGCCGATAGCCTTGTGGTATCCGTAGCCGGCACCTACTGGGTAACTGCAAGCACAGGGCTGTGCTTGGGTTCGGATACGGTTGATATCGTTGAAGCCGATGATCTTGATCTGAGCTATGGTTTCGATGCTTGCCCAGGGGCGCCGATCACGTTAACGATACCCTTCCAGGGCACGGCATATCTCTGGGAAACCGGTGATGAGCAACAGAACCTCTACCTCCTCTTCCCCGGCTTGGATACCACCGACTACGATTTCCAAGTATGGGACAGCTATGGTTGCGTGCATGAAGACAGTGTAACGGTTACTCCGATGGACAGCTTGCCTCAATTGTTCGCCCCCAACGCGTTCACGCCCGACGGTGACGGGATCAATGACGAATTCGTGATAACAGGTTACGGTGAAGAGAAGGTCGAACTGCTGATCTTCAATCGTTGGGGCGAACAGATCTTCAAGTCGACATCCCTTACCGATGCGTGGAACGGTAGCTTCAACGGACAGATCAAGCAAGATGTGTACGTATACAAGTTGCGCTACAATGGCGAGTGTGCCCATGAGGACGTTGGCATGATCGGGCATGTGACCGTGTTGAAGTAGCTCGCACTGCAAGGCTGAACGAGCCCGACAAGTCGGGTTTGAGGTGGATTTTTCGACGCAAGGGCTTTCGTCATCGGGGAATACCCTTGTCTCCGTGCGGCACTGGTTCTGGACATGGGCTTGGTGACGAATTTTCTTGGACCTTCGGGCAGCCCAACGCGTACGGTCAACGTCATGCACCCAACGACCCCATCTGTTATGAGGAAGACAGCTTCACTGTGCGCATTGTTTTCTGCCTCCATCTCGCTCCAAGCGCAGGTGCTCTGCGTCAACTGTTACGATCAAGTGGCCCCTGTCAACCCGGGAGGGGTGAATTTGATCTTGAACGGGAGCTTCGAAAGCCACACCTGCACCACTTGGCCGAACGCCTGGGACGTCTTCTGTCCGGCGTCCACATCATATGTATGCGACATTGCCAATTGGGTTTGTGCTGGTGGTGGCCCTTCCACGTACTCCCTCGTCTTCGACAACACCACCACCACAGTTCCCGATGGGCTGTATGCGGTCTACCTCGGGAACGCCTTCACTGAATTCTGTTCTCCAGTTGTGGACGATACATCTTGCCTTGTTACCTCAGGATGTGTTGTAACCGGAATTCCTCCCGGTTATCCCCAGAACGATGCGGCTTACGGCGGAAATACCGGTGTAACACTATCACAGACCGTTGCTGGTCTTACAGTGGGGGGGACTTACATTCTTGAATTTTGGGCCGGTGGAGAGAATTTTCCCAATACCGGTGTATTCGGCGTTGATGTCGGGTTCGGCGATATTTTCCTGCATTGTGAACCCACCGCACCGGGCGCCACCGGTACCCGTTACGAGATCGCCTTCCAAGCAACCAATACGTCTCAAACCATCAAGTTCACCAACTGGGGCCACATGCATAGTAGTGCCTCTGAGGTGATCGTCGATGACGTGAAGTTGATCACATCCTCAGCCAGCCCCGGTGTCCTGGCCTATGCCTTGGGGCAGATCGGCAATGGCTGCGACCTCACCGTTCAAGGGACGAACCAGACCATTGGAGGTAGCGGTTCGTACTTGTGGGATATGGGTGATGGCACCACGTACACCACAACTGACGTAGTCCATACATACTCCGCTCCGGGCACCTACGATGTTACGTTGTACGTCGCGGCAGCCGGTTGCTCTCCTGGGGACTCGTTGACCCAGACCATTACTATGCTGTTGATGGACACGGTAGCTGCCTCGTTCTCGTTCACTCAAACATTCGACTGCAACGACTTGTTGGTCGATTGTATCAACACTAGCGCAAACTCGGGCGCTGCTACCTATTTATGGGATATGGGCGACGGGACCACTTATACCACGATCGATGTGGTCGGACATCAGTACGCAGTGCAAGCTGCTTACACGATCTCTCTCATTGCAACGGACACATCCACCTGCAATACCGCGGACACGGCATTGATCACGGTTTCGCCGACGTTGCCGGTCCCGGTTACTGCGGCCTTCGCATTGGCAGAAGTGTTCGATTGTTCGCAGTTGATCGTGCAGGGCACGAACAGCAGCACGGGTAGCAACCTCGCCTTCACTTGGACGATGGGTGATGGTACCGTGTATGCGGACACCAACATTAGCCACACGTACACCACTGCCGGCGTGTACGACGTGATGTTGGTGGTGAGCGATCTGGAGGGATGCAGCCCCAACGATACGGCCTTGGTCACTGTGGTGCTGGACCCGATCGTTCCGGTGGTTGCTGCGTTCACAGTTGCTCAGGTAGGCAATTGCACGCTACTTACGGTCGAAGGCTTGAACTTGAGCACTGGCGACAGTGTGGCGTTCACATGGGATATGGGCGATGGCACCACTTACACCACCGAGGATGTAGCTCATGTGTATGCCGTTCCGGGCACATACACCGTCGAACTATTGGTTACCGATCTGGGCTGTGGGAACAATGATTCCTTGAGCACTACTGTTCAGGTCATCAACGATCTGCCTATCACTGTCGCGACGAATGGTGTTGTTTGTCCCGGACTTACCACCACGATATACGCCACCGGTGCTGTGGGTAACACGTTCTTGTGGAGTGATGGCTCCACCTCTGACAGCCTCGTGGTGTCAGTGGCGGGCGCGTACTGGGTGGTCGCAAGTGATGGACTATGTACCGGTACCGATACCGTAGATGTTATCGAAGCGCCCGAGCAGGACCTGAGCTATGCTTTCGACGCATGCCCCGGGGCTCCTATCACATTGACCATTCCTTTTGAAGGGACCGCTTATTTGTGGGAAACGGGGGCAACTGATCAAAGCATCTACTTGCTGTTCCCTGGCCTGGATACCACGGACTACGATTTCGAAGTGTGGGATGCTACGGGCTGCGTGCATGCCGACAGCGTTACGGTTCTCCCGATGGACAGTGAACCAGAGCTATATGTACCCAATGCCTTCACTCCGGATGGTGATGGGTTCAACGATGAATTCGTCATATCCGGCTTTGGTGAGCGCGAAGTTGAGTTGATGATCTTCGATCGTTGGGGTGAACAGATCTTCAAGACAACTACCCTAAGTGACCCTTGGAACGGCATGTTCAATGGGCAGATCAAGCAGGACGTGTACGTGTATAGGCTCCGATACAACGGGGAATGCACACACGAGGACACCAGCTTGATCGGGCATGTCACGGTGCTGAAATAGGTGCGATTAGGGCTCTGTACCGGGTTGCGGACCACCGCTCCTTCCACGGTTTTTCCCGACTTGTCAGGATCATGGCCAGGTAGGCTTCAGGTAATCTGACCTTTGGACAACGGTCGGCGGGGTACTACCGTCTTCCAGCCGCCTAACGAACCTCTCCATCCCATGCATCGTTCACTTGTTATCGTCGGAGCCATTCTTAGCGCGCTGAGTTCTTCCGCTCAAGGCGTTGCACCAACTTCCCACGAAGGACACGACCACCCTCAACCGGTGATGAACTTCGTTAAGAACGAAGGGCAGTGGGGTGGAGAATTTCTTTACCGTGCCGATGTGACGGGTGCCACTGCGTTCATGGAGCGCGACGGTATTACGTGGGTCAAGCTCCAAGAGGATGCCTTCAACGTGATGCACGATGCAGGTGAGCTAACGCTTGAGCAACAGCAAGCGATCGTGTTCAATGGACATGCTTGGAGAGTGCGCTTCGATTCGCCGGTGGCATCTCCCCGAGTGGTTGAAACCCAAGGGTCGGCGGCTTATCACAATTATTTTTTGGGCAACGATCCAGCAGCTTGGCGGAGCAAGGTTCCGCTGTTCGGTATGCTTCGCTACAGCGGCGTTTGGCCGGGTGTCGATGTGGTTTTCCATGGCGAAGAGGGTCACCTGAAGTATGATATTGAACTTGCTCCGGGTACCCACGTCGCGGACATCGGTCTTCGATTTGACGGACTCGATCGGATGTCTTTGGACGCTGCTGGTAACCTCGTCATGCATACATCAGTTGGCGATGTGACCGAGTTGGCACCGGTGGCCTTTTACTCAGATGGTGCGCAGGAGCACATTACTTGTGCGTTCGATCTGCGTGGTGATCGTCTGGGCTTCAGTTTTCCTGATGGCATCGATGCTTCACGCCATATCGTGATCGACCCGATCCTGATCGCCAGCACACTGAGCGGTTGCACTGGCGCCAGCAATTACGGCCATTGCGCTACATATGATGATCTCGGGAACATCTACACCGGTGCTCGGAATTTCGGACCGAGTTACCCCGCAACGGTGGGAGCCTTCCAAACCGGTTTCGGCGGTGGGGGCACCGATATGAGCTTCAGCAAGTACAACTCCGATGGTAGCAATTTGGTTTGGGCCAGCTATTTGGGTGGAAGCTCCGGCGAGAATCCGCACAGTATGATCGTGAATTCGTTGGGCCGCTTGTGCATCATGGGCTCGGCGGCCAGTACGAACTTCCCCGTTACAGTGGGCGCGTATGACACCTCGCACAATGGTGGCGGCAACGACATGGTGGTTACCGTTTTCGAGGACGACGGCACGGCCCTCATCGGTAGCACCTTCATTGGTGGTTCGGGTTCAGATGGCACCAATGCCATGTGGGGCAACTACGGTGAGGCCTACCGTGGCGAGATCTACTTGGATGATGCGAACAACGTGTTGGTCGCCGGTTTTACCGAGAGCGCCAATTTCCCGACCACTGCCGGGGCCATACAGACCACTCTCGGCGGAGGACAAGATGGCGTTGTGCTCTCGGTCAACCAGAATTGCACCTCACTTCTGTGGAGTACGTTCATGGGTGGCACCGGCGATGACGGGGCCTTCGGCCTGCGGTTGAGCAACGGCAGCCTGTTCGTTTGCGGAAGCACCGAGAGCGCCAATTTCACCACTACACCAGGAGCGTACTTGACCACCTTTCAAGGGGTACGCGATGGTTGGGTGGCCAAAATGGATCAGGTGGGTACCGTTCTCCAGGCCAGTTCCTTCTTTGGTACCATTGAAGAGGATCGTCCCTATTTCCTTGATACCGATAACGCGGGGGACGTTTGGATCTACGGACAAAGCGATGGTGTGATACCGGTGCAACCGGTAGGTACGTACGGCACGCCGGGGGGGACCATTTTCGTTGCGAAGTTCTCGTCTGACCTATCAACTGTTCCGGTGAGCAGCATGCTCGGAGCCGGTGGTTTTGGTAGCGCTACCGTGCCCGTCGCGTTCCTGGTTGATCACTGTGATCACGTGTACATCAGCGGGTTCAATAGTCAGGCCGGTCTCCCGCTTACGGCCAACAGCCTGTACGGTTCAGGATCGTTCTACCTCGCTGCTTTCGATGTCGATTTCGTAGGTCTGCTCTTCGGTACGTACTACGGTGGAAGCCACGTGGATGGTGGAACCAGCCGTTTCGACAAGGATGGCATCATCTATCAAGGTGTATGCAGCGGTATGGGAAGTCTTCAAACCACCGCATGGGCTTGGGCCCAGAATCAGACCGTTGGTTGGGACATCGGGGTGTTCAAGATCGATTTCCAAGTGGCTGGTGTGAATGCGGCCGGTGCCAGCAACCTCAACCAAGGTTGCGCGCCGATCGTTATCGATTTTTCGAATGTGAGCACTGGCACCAATTGGATCTGGGACTTCGGCGATGGTAGCCCCATCGACACCGCCTATGCACCCAGTCACCTCTACACCACAGCAGGTGTGTATACGGTGACGCTTATCGCATTCGATAGCCTGAGTTGCAACTTGGCGGACACCATTACATTTCCCATAACCATCGGCTTGTCGCAGCCGCTCACCGCCGCCTTCACGGCTTTTCCTGACGCTTCGTGCACAACGGCTGGTGTTACAACGGTGAACAACAGCACCGGAAGCCCGCTCGCGTTCGAGTGGGACATGGGCGATGGTGCGCAATACACGGATACCAACGTGGTGCACACGTACCTCGCGGGCCCGGGTTCATACACCATTCAATTGCTGGTGTACGACCCTACCGGCTGTAGTCCCCCTGACTCGGTCAGTCAGACCATTTCCATCGTTCCGATGGATACGGTCAACGCGGCATTCACCGCTATGCAGGTTCCCAATTGTAACCAAGCATTAGTTGACTGTGTGAACCAGAGTACCGGTTTGGCCATGACCTACATCTGGGACATGGGCGACGGCACAACATACACGTCGACCGATGTTGATGATCACTTGTATGCAGGTCCCGGTACGTACGTGATCACGTTGGTCGTAAACGATTCATTAGCGTGCAACGTCTCCGACACCGCGACCTATACGATCGTCGTGGTGCCGGCATTGCCCATCGATGCGGCCTTCACGATCGAAGAATTGTTCGACTGCTCGCAATTGCTGATCGGGTCTACCAATACCAGCACGGGTAGCTTCCTCTCGTTCCAGTGGGATATGGGCGACGGCACGCAGTACCTTGATACGAACGTTGTACACTCCTACACCACACCGGGAACATATGATGTGGTGCTCGTAGTGAGTTGTATCGCCGGTTGCTTCGGCAACGACACTACCATGCTCACGGTAACGGTCGATCCGATAATCCCGATCACAGCGGATTTCATCATCGACCAGATCGGCAACTGTACCCAGCTTTCGGTGCAAGGAACCAACCAGAGCTTGGGAGATAGCATTGCCTTCACGTGGGATATGGGTGATGGTACCACTTACACTTCAACGGATGTAGCCCATGTGTACACTGTGCCTGGCACTTATCTGGTCCAACTGCTGGTAGAGGATCTCGGTTGTGGTAACGACGATGTCTATGTTACGACAGTGAACGTGATCGATGAACTCCCGATAGTGGCCGCTACGAACGGGGTTATCTGCCCGGGACTTACGACCGCGATCGACGCTACCAGTGCGTTGGGCAGCAGTTATCTCTGGAACACTGGCAGTCCGGACCCTTCCATCATTGTGGACCAGCCCGGTCAGTACATCGTTGTTGTGTCCTATGACAATTGCACGGGAAGCGATACGGTGGATGTGATCTTAGCACCTGAGCAAGATCTCAGCTACGCTTTCGATGCATGCCCGGGTTCGCCGATAACACTGGTGGTTCCCTTCCAGGGGTCAGCTTATCTGTGGGAGTCTGGTGAAACGGAACAGAGTATCACCTTCCTGTTCCCCGGAGCGGATACCACGGATTACGACTTCGAGGTGTGGGATGCACTGGGTTGCGTTCACGCCGATAGTGTTACGGTGACCCCGATGGACAGCAGCCCACGGCTCTTCGCCCCCAATGCATTCACCCCGGATGGCGATGGCATCAACGACGAGTTCGTTATTACCGGTTACGGTGAGCGCGAAGTGGAACTGATGATCTTCGATCGGTGGGGCGAACAGGTCTTTAGTACCAAGAGTCTCACCGACCCGTGGAACGGCACGTATAGCGGGCAGATCAAGCAGGATGTCTATGTGTATAAGTTGAAGTACAATGGAGAGTGCACCAACGATGAGACGAGCATCATCGGGCACGTAACATTGGTGAAATAGACGGATCGCACCTTCCATCAACAAGGAGCAACGATCAAGAGCTTTACGGCGTCAATGGAATGAACCGAAGGAACCGCACTATGCAACGCAACATTTTCTGCACGATCGCCGCAACCGCGGCGATCGGTGTTTACGCCGGCAATGGACATGACCACGGGAAGGAAGTACCGACCACCAACCCGCGTCCGCACCAGCGCTTTGTCGAGAACAAGGGCCAGCTACCCACGCAGGTGAAGTACCGAGCTGAGTTCGGTACGGCCAGCATGTTCGCTGAAAGTGGCGGTATTACCTGGAGCATGTTGCAAGCCGATGCCGGTGATCGTGTGCACGACGTCTTCCATGCCGATGCGGCCGAGAAGGCGGCTTTCAAGCTGACGGGTCACGCTTGGCGCATGCGCTTTGTTGATGCCAATGGAGCTCCCGTCATCAC
The DNA here is from genome assembly GCA_902825795.1 of uncultured Bacteroidota bacterium. Lineage (GTDB taxonomy): Bacteria > Bacteroidota > Bacteroidia > Flavobacteriales_F > PHOS-HE28 > PHOS-HE28. The sequence continues at coordinate 15,761 of CADECG010000046.1, read as the reverse complement.
GGCGTTCGATCGTAGTACCACGTACTTGAACTATTTCGTCGGGAACGATCCGACCAAGTGGGCGGGCAACGTCGGTGTCTTTGGGGAGGTGAAGTACCAAGATGTATGGGCGGGGATAGATCTCCGTTTCCACAGTGACAAAGGCAGCTTCAAATACGATGTGCTTCTCGATGCCGGAGCTGATGTTGCCCAAGTTCGGTTCAACTACGAAGGCCTTGATGCGCTGGCCTTGGATGACGAAGGCCGATTGGCACTGCGCACCAGCGTGAGCGAGTTGTTGGAGATGGCACCTGTGGCTTGGTACGCTGATGGGAGTAAGGAGCCTGTGGGTTGTTCCTTCACATTGAAAGATGGTACCGTGGGCTTTTCGTTCGCAACGGGCACCAATACGAACCGCCCTATTGTCATCGACCCTGTTCTGATCGCAAGTACGTTGAGCGGAACGGGTGATATCGGTACGACACAGAATTATGGCCACAGCGCTACTTATGACGATCAAGGGAACATATACACGGGCGCTCGTTGTTTCGGGCAAGGCTATCCGGCCACGGTGGGCGCATTCGATGTGACGTTCGGCGGCGGCTTCGGGGTGGATATGGTGGTGAGCAAACTGAACCCCGATGGTAGCGCTTTGCTATTCGCAACGTACTTGGGTGGTGGTTCAAGCGAGTATCCACATAGCATGGTGGTAACGGCCGCCGGGGAATTGAGCGTCTTCGGTAGCACCGAGTCCTCCGATTATCCTGTTACGCCCGGAGCGGTCCAGACGACCTTCGGGGGTGGCTTGGAAGATGTGGTCGTCACGAAACTTACAAGCGATGGCTCCGCCTTGGTGGGATCCACCTATCTCGGTGGAGCCGCAGACGATGGCCGCAACTATATCACCAACAACTACGACGATCGGTTCAGGGGCGAGATCATCTGCGATGCATCCGGGAACTTGCTCTTGGCCACATGCACGTCGGGCGGCGGCTTCCCGACTACCGCAGGGGCCTATCAACCCACATTCATGGGGGGCACGCAGGATGGAGTTCTATTGAGTTTGAACAACGATCTGAGCGCACTGAACTGGTCAACGCATATCGGATCAACCGCGGATGACATGTGCTTCGGTGTGAAGCTGTCGAACGGTGGCGAAGTCTTCGTTGCAGCCGGTACCACTGGAAACACCATGGTGACCACTCCCGGCGCTTTACAGTCTGCAAGCGCAGGTGGTCACGATGCGTTCTTGCTGCACATGCAGAACGATGGGGCTACGGTTCTGAACAGCACCTATTTCGGCGGACCACAGAACGATGATCCGTTCTTCATTCAATTGGACGACGCCAACGACGTCTACATCTACGGGCAATCCGAAGGAGGTATACCGGTGCAACCTGTCGGTACATACTCCGAGACCGGAGGCCCGGCGTTCGTGGCCCAGTTCAGCTCCGACTTGTCCACTAGCCTGTTTCAAACGGTTGTGGCCTCGAACGGTGGTGGATTCAGCAGCATTGTGCCGGTCGCATTCCTCGTGGACCATTGTGATCACATCTACATCAGCGGCTACAGCGTCTCGTCCGGAATGGTCATTTCACCGAACGCACTTTACACCGATGGCGGCTTCTACCTCGCGGTGTACGACATGAATATGACCGGCTTACTGTATGGCACCTACTATCAAGGTGCTGGTCACGTGGATGGCGGCACAAGTCGCTTCGATCCGAACGGCGTTGTTTATCAAGGTGTCTGTACCAGTGGTGGATTCCCGACAACCGCCAACGCTTATAGCAACACCCAACCGGGTGGATGGGACATCGGCGTATTCAAGATCGACTTCGAACAGAGCGGAGTGAACGCCAGCATTGACGCCAGCAGCAATGCCGGTTGTGCGCCTGCGACGATCGACTTCGACGCCGTGGGACAGTATGCCAGCATTGTCTGGGATTTCGGAGATGGATCGCCCAGCGAGACCGCGGACGACCCCAGCCATCTTTATACCGACCCGGGTACGTACCTCGTAACACTTATTGCGTTCGATCCACTTTCGTGCAACTTGTCCGATACGGCAACCATTACCGTGGTGATCAGCGACCCAGTGCCTGTGGTGCCACAGTTCACCGTATCGCAAGCCGGTGGCTGCGAGCCGTACACGGTGGTTACCGTGAACAATACCACGGGCCCCAACAGTACCTACCTCTGGGACATGGGCGATGGTTCCACATATACCAGCACGAATGTTACCCACACCTATACGGGCCCCGGCACGTACACGATAACACTTACGGTTACCGACAATACGTGCGGAACCACGGCGTCGGCGTCGCAGCCGATCACAGTGACGGAACCTGCAGCAATAGCGGCCCTTTTCAGCGCTGTTCAGGTGGATCAATGCAGCGGCTTGAACGTAGCCACCACCAACCTGAGCTCAGGGCCAAGTGGCTTGGTGTTCACTTGGAACATGGGCGATGGAACAACGCTCACCGGAAACTCCATCACGTATACCTACAACGAGGTCGGTACGTACACCATAACGCTCACTGCATACGATCCGCTCTGCGATGATAGCGACACCTACCAAATGGAGGTAAGCATGCAGCCAAGCCCACTGGTGGACCAAGGTATCCTGGTGCCCAACATCTTCAGTCCGAACAAGGATGGATTGAACGATTCATTCTTCCCGATCCCCGGTGCGGGTGCCAATGTGAAGCTCAAGGTTTGGAACCGTTGGGGAATGAAAATGTTCGAGACTTCCGGCAGCTACAAACCATGGGATGGTCGCACCCCGGGGAATGATCCCGTGCCCGACGGAGTGTACTTCTTCATCTTGGAGTACAGCATTCCATGCACTGGTTCCCGCATCGAAGGCAAGGAGGAAGGGTACGTGCACGTGGTGGGTAGTACCATGTGAACGTTCCTACGTTTCCTGTCTTGATGGTGCACAGTTCGCATCCAATGCTCATTTTCGTTGCATTGCGGGCAGCTTCGCAAAGGGTTCCTTCGTCATAGCCTCAATACTTCCGATCATGAGAGCCAACATCGTTTCCTTGTTCATTGCCGTGATCTGTGCAACAAGCGTCCAGGCGCAAGTGCTCTGCGTCAACTGCTATGATCAGAATGCGCAGGTGAATACAGGCGCCAATCTGGTGTTGAACGGGAGCTTCGAGAACCATGATTGTGGTGTCTGGCCGGGTTTCTGGGATGTCTACTGTCCGTCGTCCGGTTCGTACACCTGTGACATCCAGAACTGGACTTGCACAGGTGGTGGGGCAGCCACGTACACATTGATCTTCGATGCCACCACTACTACCGTTCCTGATGGTCTTGTGGCTGCGTACATGGGCAACGCTTTCGCGGAGTTTTGCGGCGCGGTTGAGGACACCTCCTGTCTCGTGACCACGGGTTGTGTGGTCACTGGCATCCCCGCCGGTTTTCCGACCAATGAGGCGGACTACGGTGGTGGCGCGGGGGTCAGTATTCATCAAGCGGTATCCGGCCTCACCGTGGGCAGTGCTTATGTGTTGGAGTTCTGGGCTGGTGGTGAAGCATTTTCGCTGCCTGGCGTTTTCGCCGTTGATATCGGTTTCGGGAACATTTTCCTGCACTGCAAACCAACCACCCCCGGTGCCATTGGTACCCGTTATGAGATCGTGTTCCAGGCGACCAGTGCAACGCACACCATCAAATTCACCAACTGGGGCCACATGAGCAGCAGTTGCTCCGAAGTTATCGTCGACGACGTGCGCTTGATGGAAACCGCCTCTCAGCCTACTGCTGATTTCACGATCGACCAAACCGGTTGCGGATTCACGGTGAACTTCATTAATGAGAGCACTGGTGGTGGCGCTCCTTTCCTCTGGACCATGGGAGATGGAACCACATACACCACTACCGATGTCACCCACACCTATACCACCCCCGGCACCTATACGGTTACCCTTACGCTATCGGGAGGTGGTTGTGGCGTTGGTGGCGATACCCTGTCGCAGACTGTAACGGTTGCTGAGCCCATTGCCATTGAAGCCCTGTTCACCGCCGTGCAAGAGGATCAATGCAGCGGATTGAACGTGGTTACCACCAATCTCTCTACAGGGCCTGCGGGTATGGTGTACACGTGGGATATGGGTGACGGCACTATCATCGTCGGGAGCACTGCTGCACACACGTACAACGAGGTGGGCAGCTATACCATAACACTCACGGCCTATGATCCGATCTGCGATGAGACCGATGATTTCGAAGTGAACGTTGTGGTATTGCCCAGTCCGTTGGTCAACCAGGATATCGTTGTGCCCAACATCTTCAGCCCGAACAAGGATGGCTTGAACGATGAGTTCTTCCCGATCGAGGGAGCAGGCAGCAACGTTACGCTGACCGTTTGGAACCGCTGGGGCATCAAGATGTTCGAGACTTCCGGAGCGTACAAACCTTGGAACGGACGCACGCCCGGGAACAAACCCGTGCCCGACGGCGTGTACTTCTACATCCTCGAGTACAAGATCCCCTGCACGGGTTCACACATCGAGGGTAAGGAAGAAGGTTACGTTCACGTTGTGGGCAGCACCCTGTAGGTGCTCTGCACGGGTTACAGCGATCCGCGCGCCTTTATCGCCAAGTACTTGTTGATCACGTTCACCGTGAGGTCTTGCGGACGCGTAAGGATGCTCGTGATGCCATGACCCTCCAGCTCTTTTGCGATCAGCCGCTTCTCGTGCATATGCTTTTCGGTGATGGTATGGGTGTACAGTTCCACGGTATTCGTCGGGCGGCGTTTCAGGTCGTCCTCCAACTCGGTGTTCTGGAAGAAGATGACCACCAACAGGTGGGTGCGGGCCAACCTTTGTAGGAACGGGAGTTGACGCCGCATGGCGTTCACACTTTCGTAGTTGGTGAAGAGCAATAACAAGCTGCGCTGCGATACTTGGGTCTTCACATTCGCGTACAGCGCTTCCATGTCCGTCTCGCAATGATCGGTGCGCTGTGCGTAGAGTTGTTCGAGGATCTTCTCCATCTGCCCGCGTTGCCGACTGGCGCGCAGCACTGTATCCACCTTGTTGCTGAAGGTGATCAGACCGGCCTTGTCATCCTTGTGCATGGCAATGTTGCTGATCACCAAGCTGGCGTTTATGGCGTAGTCGAGCAGGCTCAAACCCTCGAAAGGCATTTTCATTACGCGGCCCAGGTCGATCAACGAGAACACCTGTTGGCTGCGTTCGTCTTGATAGAGGTTCACCATGAGACGGCCGCGCCGCGCTGTTGCTTTCCAATTCACAGTGCGCCGATCATCGCCGGGCACATACTCTTTGATCCGATCGAATTCCACGTGTTGGGCGATCCGACGAATGCGCTTCACACCGGCCATGGTGAGCCTGTCGCTGATGGCCAACAACTCGTACTTGCGCAATTGCAGGAAGCTCGGGTACACGGCCACTTCCTTTCCCGCTTCAAGAATGAAACGCCGTTCCACTAAACCGGTTGCCATGCTGGCCAGCACATTGATGGCGCCGTAGCTGTACACACCCCGCGTGACCGGTCGCACCGCGTATGGGAAGCGCAACTCTCCGCCGCCATGCAGTTCACCCTCGAAGACCAGGTCCCGTCGCTGGAATTGAGGAGGCAGTTCATCCAATACCCTGACATGTACACGGACACCATACGAACTGCGGAGTGCAATGGTCACAGGGTTTTCATCGCCGTTGCTCCATTTGGCGAATGTGTGCCGCTCGCCTTGGATCGCGTTCCGGGTGCGGAACAGGATCAGCATCTCCAGAGCGATCACACCTACCACTCCCAGGGCAGCCGCACGTGCCAGCCCGAAGATGGCGGGGCTGAACCAGCCGGCCACGAACAGCAGCACAAGCAGCCAGCCCACTATGAAGGCACGGCGTGTGATGAAGAACGATCGCCAGAAACGCCTCACCGCGGTACGTCGATCTTTTGTGCCAATCGTTCAATGACGTTGTCGGGGGACAGACCTTCCATCTCCCGCTCCGGGGTGAGCATGATGCGGTGCCTGAGCACATGCGGCAACACGAAGCGTATGTCTTCGGGCGTAACGAAGTCCCGACCATCGATCGCCGCAGCGCTTTTAGCACCCATGAGGATAGCAATAGAGGCACGTGGGCTGGCCCCCAACATCAAGGCATGATCGTTCCGCGTTTGATCGACCAAGGCCGCTATGTAGCGCACCAGTTTTTCCTCGCACCGCACCGCGCGCGCCAGGTTGCGCGCTTTGTCCAGCTCGGCGGGGGAGAGGACCGGTTGCACGGCTGCCGTGCTAAGGTGCTCACTGCCCGAGCTGTAGCGCATAAGGATCGCGGCTTCTTCGGCCACGCTTGGATAACTGATCTCGATCTTGAAGAAGAAGCGATCGAGCTGTGCTTCGGGTAGTCGATAGGTGCCTTCCTGTTCGATGGGGTTCTGCGTTGCCACGATCATGAACGGTTTGCCCATGGCGTGCGTGGTCCCGTCGGCGGTGATCTGCCGCTCCTCCATCACTTCGAACAGCGCTGCCTGCGTCTTGGCCGGTGCGCGATTGATCTCGTCCACGAGCACGATGTTGCTGAAGATCGGTCCCGGCCGGAATTCGAACGCCGTGGTACGTGGGTCGAACACACTGGTGCCGATCACATCGCTTGGCATCAGGTCGGGTGTGAACTGGATCCGGCTGAAGTTCGTTCGTACGGCTTTCGCAAGGAGTTTGGCGGTGAGCGTTTTCGCCAACCCCGGGGCACCTTCAATAAGCACATGGCCATCGCTGAGCAACGCGATCATCAGCAGGTCCATCATGCGCTCCTGCCCAATGATCACCTTGCGTACTTCCGCGCGCACCTTGGCCACTGCTGCCTGCAGTTCGTGGAGCGGAACGCTCGGCACGTAGCCGGAGCCGACCTGCGCGGTCGGCTCGACCGGGCCCACACTTTCTTCCGCAGGAGCGGCGGGTCGTTGCGGTGTGCTGTCGGGCGCCGGTTCGGGCGCATTCGTCGAGCGGGTTACGACTTGTCGCGGCGGCCCCTGCGGTGCTGTTGGTTGGTTACCGTTCGTGTTCTCGTCCATGGTCGGTCGGTCTATAGGCGTTTGCGGAGCGCGTGTAAGCGGTCGCTGAGTTGAAACAGTTGCACTTCGGTCGTAGTCGTCTGCAGTTCAATGGTCTGGATGTACCGAAGTAGTTCGGTGACTTCCACGGGATCAATGCCCGTACGTTTTGCAAGGTGGGTTGCTGTGAGTTCGTCGTATTCGAAGGCCCTCAAGTAGGCCCGGTTTCGCACATCCTCCTTGAAGTGGGCGATCATCTTGCGGGCAAGATCGGCGTGATCCCCCTTTTCGTAGTACAGCTTGCCGAGTGTTCCAACGAAGTCGCGAGAACTGTTGCGCAACGCCTCAAGTATCGGCAAGGCGCGTTGTTCCCGCTTGGCATGCACGAACATGTACAGTACGATCAGGAGCAACATGATACGGTATGCCCATAGCAGCGCCGGTTGCCCCAGTATGTATCGCAGTGGCGACAGACTTCCTGCCCGCCCTGATTTCTGGTATTCATCCCAATAGAGCCGACCGCTTGGCAACCAACCCAGTGCGGCTTCAATGAAATCGTTGTTGCTATCGCGTAGCAGATGATAGTTGGTGAACGCAAGGGGTGTGGAACACAGGAAGAGGTGGCCCTCGCCGATCCGAACGTGCAGCAGCGTGGCATCACCTTGTTCCGTTCGGCAGAGCACCGTACTGCGCACGGTATCCATGTCGCTGAAGGTCATGGGCTGGCCCATGCGCGGGAAGGAGAAGAGGGTATCGTCATCGATACCACGCTCGAATTTGAGCTTCACGGTATCCTGCCAATATTGCCAATCGCGAACAGTTGAAATGCCAAGCGTATCGCACAACCGTTGCCCGAATTGTTCAGCGGCAACGAACACGTGGTCACCTGCGAGCACGAGGTTCAACAACTGATCCAGATCCACCCCCTCGGGCTGGAAGCGTTCGTTGACGAATAGGTGCGCCACGCGATCGGGGTCGTCCCACCATGTCGCGAAACGCTCTTCCACTGTTTCATAGATCGATCTATTCACAGGCGTAACCTCTGCGAACAGGTCGCCCAGTCGGTCATACACCAACTGTGCGCCGAAGGGCTTGTCGTGGTAGCGGCTGTAACTGGTGGACCAATCAGTGGGTTTGGGCGCAAAGGCCCCCATCACGGCAACAACGATGATCAGCAGGCCGATCAATGCGACGATGAGCTTTTCCTTCCGTGTCATGCTGCGCGGTTGCTGCGGAAGTCAATGAAGGCAGTGCTCAGTTGTTCGTATTGTGCCCGGTCCAACGGAGCTTCCCCGTACCAAACCCACTTGAAGGTGAACGATAGTCGGCCGAAACGGGAGCGTTCCTCCTCGTCTTTTAGCTGTGCTTGGAAGTCACGGTCGGTGTGTTGTGGTCTCCATGTGATGCGGCCCTCATCCACTAGGTTGCGAAGGACGAGGAGGTATTGTAGGCGTAGGGCTTTTCGCCATTCGCCCATTCGCTCGGCCTCCGCCAGTTGCTCGGGAAGGTCATCGGCGGTGATGTCTTCTTCCAGTGTCCGCACTACCCCGGCCTCCAAAGCATTGCGCGCAAAGACCTTGCTGAAGACGCGACCGCGTAATGCGATCACGGCGATCACCAGCGCTACTATGAAGATCACCAACCAGATGTTGCTCCAGAACCACGATGCCAAGTGCAACCCGGTCATTTCCTCCAACCTCTTCAGGATGCTCTCGATCCATGCACCCACCATATCCCAGAACCGGTCCCAAGCACTCGGCGCTTGCGATACTTCACGCTCGTATTGATAGCGTGGATCGTTCCGTAGGATCCCTAACGCCGCTTCATCGAAGTTGCGTGCCTCTTGTTGGGGCAGCATGGTGTCCAACGTCAAGTACGCCGGCTCGATCGCTCCTTCGTCAGCCACGTCCTGATCAACCATCGCATGCACCATGCTATCGATCGCCTGTTGCGGCTGGGCGCAACAGCCCAGTGCCAGAAGTAGGGCGACGCTTACCGCCCTAAGCCGGTGCAACGAACCTTCGTCGATCGCTCTGGTGATCATCCTGACCGGTCGCAACACCACCCTGCTGTGCGGACCTATAGAGTATCCAGGCCAGCAACGCGTTCCTGTAGACCCTTGCTCTCCGTCTGTTCAACCAGGGAGTAGTACCAAAGACCGGTACCGACGCGGAACAACGGCATGGTCAAGAAGGACACGATGATCAGCAACAAGTAGCCGATCCCTCCGATCACCAATGCCGTGGTCGGGAGGCCGTTGCTGAAATCATCGCCCACGCTGGATACCATCGACACGATAGCAGCCAGGTAGAACGGCAGGAACACGATGCCTTGGATGGCACCGATGATGAAGTAAAGCACGATAACCACCAACAGGGTCCACCACCAATTCTTGTGCACTAAGTTGAAACTCCTTCCAAGGGCATCGGTCACGCTCGCACGCTCAGCGGCACGTGCCATGGGGGCGATCACGAACGAGGTAGCGATCCAGATGCCCGGAAGAATGCACAGCACAAGACCCACAAGGATCGCCAGTCCGTTCAGGAGCAGGATGCCGAAGTAGTGCCAGAATTGGCTGATCGAGCGGCGCCACAACTGCCCGGTGGTTATGCCAACGTGTTCGCCCTTTTCATACGCCCCGATGTACTCGTGCGTGATGGCCTCCATCATTACGCCGACGAAGATGAACAGGGGATAGGCCACCACCATGATCGCCATGGAGATGAGCGGTGTAGCGGGCTCGTAGGTGCCACCTTGTGCTAAGGCCTGTATCTGATCGTTCATTGTACTGAACGTGGTGTACAGGCTTGCGCCGATCAACCCCAAAGCGATCACCAACGGAAGAACGCAGATGGTGAAGATGGCTTTCAGAATGGGTTTCCAGTTCTGGCGCATGAAGGTGAACGTGTCGCCAATGGTCTGACCGAAATCGCGGCGCTGGCGAAGGATGATGGGTGGTCGGGTGTTCATTCTGGTCGGGTATGGGCTTGATGGAGTATCGGAAGTGTTGGTGCTGCGCTTGTACAGTTCAAGAACTTTTCGCACGGGGGATCGCACGCGGTCGGTGTTCAACTATGAACGGATAGATCAAAAAGTAGAAGATGATGAATGCTCCGCTGATGGCGATGATGCTCCCGCTCACCCATTCATTCAGTACCGGCGCATGCCGTGTAACAAAGCTCTCCAAGAACCCAGCGATCATGAAAATGGGCACCAGCCCGATCACCACCTTCAACCCCAGCATGGCGCTACGTTTGAAGCTTGCCGCTCGTGAATAGCTGCCGGGGAACAGGATGCCATTGCCGAGCGTCATACCCGCAGCACCAGCAATGATCAGCGCGCTCAGTTCCAACGTTCCATGCACCATTACCGTTAGCCCGCTCACCTTCCCCATGCCTTGGTCGATGAAGAAGTACATGAACGATCCGATCCTGAATCCTTCGTTCGCGATGGATATGCCGGGCCATAGGGCAGTGAACAGTCCTTTCGCGAAGGTCATCAGCGCTACCATGATGTTGTTGATGGTGATGTAGGAGAACATGAAGCCCTCGTTCATACTGTCATACACATCCATGGGCTTGCCGCTCTTGATATTGTCAAGGGTCATGTTCACGTAATCGTCCCCCAGCATCAACCGCACGAAAGACGGGTCGTGCGCAGTGCTCAACATACCTATGCCCATGCTCACCGCGAACACGATGAAGGAAACCAGCAAGGCCGTTCGCGTCTTCGCCATGGCGAGAGGCACTTCGGTGGTCCAGAACGTGATGAAGCGGTTGCGGTCAGTGCGTTCGTTGCGGTGCAGCATCTGGTGCACTCGCGCGCTCACTCCGTTCAGGTAGCTGGTCACATTGCTCTTCGGGTAGAACGTGCGGGCGTAGCTCAGGTCGTCCGTAAGTTCTATGTACAAGTTGTTGGCTTCGTCGGCGCTCAACTTCCCAAGATCATCCGCGGCTTTTTCCAAGCGCTGCCACTTCTCCTTGTTACGGTTGATGAATGCCGCCTCGCGCATAGGTTTTCCCGGTGTTCCCGGGATGCCGTGAACATAGCGGGAAAATCCACCGATCACAGGCACCTACTTTCGCCCTCCGCTGTTCGGGCTCCTCAGCGCCCGAACGATGATCATGCACCTCGCACGACTAAGCTTGTTCAACTTCCGCAACCACCGCGAAGCCAGTGCGGAATTGGGTGCACAAGTGAACTGTTTTACCGGACCCAACGGCGTGGGCAAAACGAACCTGCTTGACGCTGTCCATTACCTGAGCCTGTGCAAGAGCTATTTCGAGCCCGTGGATATGCACAACATACTTCATGGCGAGGATTGGTTCATGATCAGGGGCACGCTTTCCACCGATGCGGGCGATGACGAACTGTTGTGCAGCGTGCGCAAGGGTCAGCGCAAGGTTTTCAGCCGCAACAAAAAGGAGTACGATCGTCTGGCCGATCACGTGGGCAAGGTGCCTGCCGTAATGATCACTCCTTACGATGGACAGTTGGTGCTTGACGGCAGCGAACTGCGGCGTCGCTTCCTCGATGGGTTGATCGCACAGTTCGACCGCGCCTATCTCGATGCGTTGCTGCGCTACAATCGCGCGCTTGCGCATCGCAACCTGTTGTTGAAGAACGGGTCGGGGCGCAGCGGCGTTACCCGTAGTGAAGTTGAACCATGGGACGAGCAATTGGTGCTGCATGGCGAGGCCGTGCATACCGTTCGGAAAGCCTTCATGGATCAATTGGTGCCGTTGTTGGCTTCGCACTATTCAGGCATCAGCAGTGGGCCGGAGAGCGTTGGACTCACATACCGGAGCGAACTCGGTGAAAAGAGCATGCGGGAGTTGTTGATAGGGTCGTGGGACCGCGACTTGTCTGCGCAGCATACCACCGTGGGCATCCACCGCGACGATCTATTGTTCACCATCGATGGCCAGCCGTTGAAGCGCCACGGTTCCCAAGGCCAGCAGAAGACGTATCTCATTGCACTTAAGCTGGCTCAGTTCGACCTCACCGCCATACGCACCGGGGTGAAGCCGATCCTATTGCTTGACGACATCTTCGACAAGATCGACCCACAGCGTATGCGGCACTTGTTGAAGCTCCTTGGTGCTGGGGGCTTCGGACAGGTCCTCATAACCGATACCGATGAATCGCGTCTGCAAAAAGCTCTCGACGGCTTGGGCCTCGACGTTCGATTCTTCGCGATGGAGCGTAACACACTTACCCGTGAGAAAAAAGAACGATCTGTCGCTGGGTGAGGCCTTGGGTGCCATGGTCAAAGACCTCGGCCTGCGTCCCAAAATGGATGAGCTTGATGCCATCAGTGCATGGGACTTCGTGGCAGGTGGCATGATCGCCAAGCACACGCGCAGTATCCGATTGCGCCATGGACAGCTGCGCATCAGCGTGGATAGCGCCCCTCTGAAGCAAGAGTTGAGCTACCAAAAAGAAGGCCTGATCAAACTCCTCAACGAACGCTTGGGCCGCGTGGTGGTGAAGGAGATCTTTCTGGACTAAGCGGAAGGTGGGACGGGACGGGTTACTCGTTCTTCTCAGTACTGCTCGCGCGAACTGAAGAAGAAGTGCCCTTCGATCAGGGCATTCTCATCGCTGTCGCTCCCGTGTACAGCGTTCTTGGCTTTGCTCTCGGCAAACGCCTTACGGATCGTTCCTTCGGCCGCTTGGCTCGGGTCCGTTGCGCCGATGAGCTTACGGAAGTCCTCCATGGCGTTGCTCTTTTCCAGGATCGCCGCATAGATGGGGCCGCTGGCCATGTAATCCACCAACTCACCGTAGAAGGGCCGTTCCTTGTGTACTTCGTAGAACGCACCGGCCTCTTTGTGGCTTAGGCGGGTGTACTTGAGGGACACCACGCGGAAGCCGTTGCCGATGATCATGTCGAGGATCTTGCCTGCGTGGCCTGCTGCCACCGCCTCGGGCTTGATCATGGTGAAAGTCCTGGTCCCGGCCATCGTTCTCTTCGGTTTTTGTTTTGAGGGCGCGAAAGTAGCTGGACCGCCCTACCCATTAACATGTTGGCATGGAAAGATCAAGGGTTCTGCGGGGAGCTACCCCTGCAGCGGGGGTACTTTTGACCGGAACTCTCCCCTTTGATGATGATACCCAGAACCCTCTCCATACCATTCGTCATGGGCATGCTCGCATTGGCATCATGCGGTGGCGGCGAAACGGAAGGATCGGCCAAGGCCGAAGAACGATTGACCATAGGTGACCCGGAAAGCGCCGCCTTGAGTGCGAGCCTATACCAAATGCCCACGCCCAACGAGCTGTTCTCGCTGGTGCGCAACCTCATGGGCGAGGGGGATAAGAAGTTGATGAGCAGCACCGAGAATGCCGATCGCTACGCTACCCTGAATAAGCGCGCGCTGAACTTCGGAGTGTATGCCACCGATCTCGTGTATGCCAGCCAGTTCAACCGAGTGGAAGTGGCCCGATATTACCTGACGGTGAAGAAGTTGGGTGACCAACTGGGCCTGAGCAGTGTGTTCGATGCCGCAATTCAGAAACGTCTGGACAAGAATGTCTCACACGGTGATTCGCTTGAGACCATCAGCAATGAAGCCTACTACAAGGCGTATGAGAAATTGCAGGACGAGAACATGGGGTCGGCTTTGGCGATGGTATTGGCCGGTGGCTGGGTGGAAAGCATGCACCTGGTTATGAAGAAAGCTGAAGTGACAGGGAACTCCAATGAATTGATGCAACGTGTGGCCGACCAGAAATTCACGCTTGAGCACCTCCTGAAATTGATGGAAGAGCATACGGAGGACGAAGCCGTTGCCGCCTTGCACGTCCAGATGGCCGCCATACGTACGGTGTATGACAACCTCGAGGTGAAGCGCGAGGCTGTTCAAGGCAAGAGCCCCAGTGGCCGTATGGTGTTGGGGGACAAAACGAGCGTGGCTCTCACCCCGGAGCACTACAAGCAATTGGAACAAGCCGTGGAAACCCTTCGCACGGCCATCGTGGCACCGGAGGATGCACCGGCCGCAAGCAACTGAACCGAGATGAAGAACGTGAAGCAGATAGCCTCAGTGTTGGCCCTTGCGGCCACCAGCCATTTGGCATTGGGCCAGTACGATTGCAACGAGTACCACAAATTCAATTGTGAGCGGTCGGGCGACCCGAAGTTCTCGCTCAATGGTCAGAGCCGGAGTGCTCAGGTGCAGGTCGGTGTGCCAACCGAACTCAACATCATCGTGTATGGCGGGCAGGATTACCGGATCAGTCTGTGTTACGATACGAAGGTCATCGGTGCGGAAATGGGTTTCCGATTGGTGGAGATCGTGCGTAAGGCCAAAAAGGAGATGGTGGAGGTGACCGAGCAAGAGGCTATTCTGGATGCGAACGGGGACCCCACCGGTGAAACAAAGGATGTGAAGCGTATGGAAGAGCGCACCGTATATGCTGACGAAAGGGTAGTGGTATGGGATTGCAGCGAGCATGAAATGGTGCAGGAGGTCGAGTTCTCATGCACCAGTACCAAGCGATTATTGGTTGAAGTGGTGTCGCCCGGCGTGCCCGAGGGCGAACGCAAGGGTGCCAACAAGGACCGTGATGTCGGTTGTGTTGGCATTTTGATCGAGCACATGCCAACCCCGAACACGGGTTTTGAAGCCAAGTGAACACGATAGCTAAGAAGTGCAGGGAGGTCCTCGCCGAACGGCGGGGACTTCTTCCTTTGTAGCACAGTGGAACACGCTCCCGGTGCTCTTTTTCCCGGTGCGAACTTGCGAAGAACGACCTCTCCCTTAGACCCAACCTCATTGGCTTCCTCGACCCCAAGTGCAGCTGTTAGCGCGCTACGCGATCTCTTGGCTGCGCCACGTCGCATTGCCATCGTTACCCACTACAACCCCGATGGCGATGCCATGGGCAGCAGTTTGGGTTTGATGCACGTGCTGGAAGCAGCCGGTCATAGTGTCCAGGTTCTACTGCCCAATGCTCCTGCGTCTTTCCTCCATTGGATGCCGGGTTATGCGTACGCCAAGACACACGATACCGATCCGGCCGGTGCAGCCGCTGCAATAGCCAACTGTGAGGTGCTGTTCTGTCTTGATTTCAATCGGTTGGACCGCGTGGAGAAGATGGAGGAGGTCCTCAAGACCGCACCCGTGAAGGTGCTCATCGATCACCACCGCGAGCCCGATCCGTTCGACATCATGTTCAGTGATATCACAGCGTGCGCTACGTGCCAGATGGTGGTTGACATAGTTGATGCTATCGGGTTGACCCGCTTTCTCACCGCCGATGCCGCGACTTGTCTGTACACCGGTATCATGACGGACAGTGGTTCGTTCAGATTCGGCAGCACCACCCCTCATACCCACCATGTGGCGGCCACGCTTATGGAGCACGGTGCTGTTCCTGACATGATCCATAGCGCGGTTATGGATGACAATAGTGTGGATAGGCTCCGGCTCTTGGGCTTTGTGCTCGCCGAGCGCATGGTGGTGTACCCCGAAATGGCCACCGCGATCATTTCACTTTCACTGGCGGACCAGAAGCGGTTCAACTTCAAACCCGGCGATGCCGAGGGCTTGGTGAATTATGGCCTCAGCATCCGCGGCAATCGATTGGCCGCTTTCTTCATGGAACGTTCCGATCGTGTTAAGGTGAGCCTTCGGAGCAAGGGCGACCTGCCTGCCGATAGGATCTGCGCGGAGCACTTCCTAGGCGGGGGGCATCGCAATGCCGCTGGCGGTCATGCGTTCGAGCCGTTGCAACAGGTC
>CADECG010000045.1 GCA_902825795.1 uncultured Bacteroidota bacterium | reverse complement strand
GCGAACGTGTTGCCCATGGCAATACCACCGAGGCTTTGCATGTCATAAGCAATGGGGTTGTTGCGTTGGAAGAAGAGTTCCTTACGGCCTTGCAGATCGCCCTTACGGCCGCGTACCTCCAGCGACAACAGGTAGTTCCCGCTCGGAAGCGCGGCAATATCGAATTGCGTCATCACCGGTTCGGCACTGCCGGCCTTGACGCGCTTCACGGCTTTGTAATTCCCGAAAACCTTTTTGTCCTCGAATACTTCAAGTTGCCAACTCAGCAAGTACAAACTATCGGTACCGAAGACCTTGTCGGCCCCATAGACTTCTGCAAAAAAGTTGAGGGCATCAACATCCGGTGGGTAGTAAGTGCCCAAGTAGGGCACAGCGATGTTCCCGCCACCGGGGATCGCATCAAAGCGCTCTGCCAAAAGGATATCGCTGAAGAATAGACCATTGCCCGGGGGCGCCACGGCCAAGGGTTGGCTGAATCTGCCTATCGTGGTATCCACACCGTTCAGGTCGCGCAGTTCGAAGAGCAGATCGTAAACGCCGGGGTCCAGTTGGAATGACTCCGTATGCAAGAAGTCGGGACGATTGTCATCCGTACGCTCCGGGCCTTGAACAAGTGTCTTGCGGAAGTCGAGGATCGCGCCGTTTTTCTGGATGATCGTCAGCACCTCCAAGCTGGCCTGCTGGAAGCCGCGCTCATTGGCCAAATGCACGGCGCTGGCTCCATTGAAAGCAAAGTGGATCCCCACGGTTGGTTTGGAGCCTTCGCCGTAAAAGGTCTTGGTCTCCACATAGGCATCTACCGCGGCTGCAGCCGGTAGGGCCAACGAGATCAGAAGGGTGGGAAGGAAGGTGCGCACGTTTTTCATCCCGATCTACGGCTTTATCCCGATGGCTCGGGGGTGTTGGCGAAGCAAGGTGCTCAAAGGTATTCCCGTTGCCCGGCTGCATGATGCCGTTCCTTGAACCGTTAGCACCGTTGATCGGCCGTTTACATTCGCGGCGCTACGGAGAGGTGGCAGAGTGGTCTATTGCGGCAGTCTTGAAAACTGCTGTGCTCGCAAGGGTACCGGGGGTTCGAATCCCTCCCTCTCCGCCTTCGGGGCCGCCCTTTTGAGGCGGCCTCGTTCTTTTGCGGCCAGGTCGACCTCCCTATCAACTTGGTCGCAGAACAACTTCACCCCATGCGCATCACCTTCCTCGGTACTGGCACAAGCGCTGGAGTACCCATGATCGGGTGTCACTGCGCCGTTTGCCTTAGCACCGACCCGCGCGATCAGCGGTTGCGCACTTCGGCCCTTGTGCAAGTCGGGGATAAGAACCTGTTGATCGATGCCGGTCCGGACCTGCGGCAGCAAATGCTGCGGGCCAAGGTGGAGCGTATCGATGCCGTGCTGCTCACCCATTCGCACATGGACCACATCGCAGGTATCGATGAATTACGGTCGTTCAATTTTCTTCAGAAACAGCCGATCAACATCCACGCGGATGTCGCGACATGCGCTGCTGTGCGGAGCATGTTCGCCTACGCCTTCGCGGAGGAGAAGTATCCGGGGGCACCGGAGTTGGTGCTGCACCCCATGGATCGGGAAGGCGGTATTGTTGCGGGTGTTCCGGTAACCGCAGTTGAGGTCATGCACTTCCGTATGCCGGTGTTCGGCTTCCGCATCGACGGTCTGGTGTACATCACGGATGCCAAAACGATCACCGGACCGGAGAGGGCGAAGATCCGTGGCTGCGATGTGCTTGTGTTGAATGCATTGCGCAAGGAGCCTCACATCAGTCATTTCAACTTGGAGGAAGCCTTGGCCTTGGTGGCGGACGTGAAGCCCGGTCGCGCATACTTCACGCACATCAGCCATGGAGCGGGCAAGCATGCCGAAACGATGCACGAATTGCCCGAGAATGTGTTTTTGGCCCATGATGGGCTTGTATTGGACGTGTAGATCCGACCTTCAAAGACGGGCCACCAAGCATGGCCATCGATCGTCCTGTCGCTGGCTGAAGTCTTTTACCGACTTTCGGAACCCTCAAACCCTTGTTGCTCCATGCGCCACATTGCTCTTATTGCCGCCTTTGGCGGAATGTCGTTGGTGGCTTCGGCCATTGATCCGGTGAACCGGCCGGTACAGCGCGAAGTCACCTTTATTACTGACGCGAGGCGCCAGCCTGATATTACACGACAGGCAAGCCTGCGCGCTTTGCCCGCATGGAAACACTTCCTCGCGCTGAATGGGGCATGGGCGGTTGAATTCAACGAAGCGACAGGATTGCCGCACAGGGCCTATGGTCGTCCGATAGCCACGGTCGGTGTTTCACCGGAAGAGCGGGCGATGGAATTCCTGAGCACCAAGCTCAATGGTTTTGCGATCCCCACGGATGAATTGATCTTGAAAAGTGTGCGACCCACGGAGAAGTTGACCTACGTCCACTTCGGTCAACGCCATCAAGGGATGGATGTGCTCTTCAGTCATGTAATGGTGAAGTTGGACCAGCAGGGTAGGGTGATCGCCTTCGGCTTGGAAATGGAACGAGGCTTTGAACTGTCAATGCAGCCATCCATCGGCGCTGGATCGATTGGCGCTTCAGCGGTGCAAGGCTTAGGCAATGTGCAAAGTGTCGTTGTTGATCAGCAACTTGGTCTGTTGGGCGTTCCGCATGGTTTCAGCGTTCAGCACAAGCTGGTATACACCGCCACGGCAAAGACTATCGAAGTTGATGGAACACCCGGTGACTACCGCTGCATCGTCGATGCGCACAACGGGGAACTGCTTTACCGCCAGGACCGTGTGATGCGTTGCAACCACGGGGAACATGGTTCGAAAGAGGAGGCGGACCAGTGCAGGAAGTTAGCGCAAGAGAGCAGCAGCGACGTTTCGTTGAGCGCCACGGTTTTCGAAGTTCAACCCTACGTGCCTGCAACGGTGCAACCCTTGCGGAACTTGGAGTTCACGGTCAACGGTACGCCCTTCGTCACCGACGCAACTGGTTCGGCCATTACCAATATCACCGGTCCCGTCAACGCGACCTTCCGGTTGGAAGGTGACTGGAGCAGTGTGCGCACGAACAACGTGGTGCCTCAATTCACTACCGCACTACAGGATGGACCGAACGTATTGAGTTTCGACAGCGATGCGAACATCAAGGAACTGAGCGCGTTCTTCCACGTGAACATCGTGCACGACCACTGCGTTGCGGTATTGCCTGGCTTCACCGGAATGGACTTCAGCCTGCCGACCAATGTTGACATTGCAGGCAACTGCAACGCGTTCTACGACGGAACCTCGATCAACTTTTACGCTGAAGGCAACGATTGCCACAGCTGGGCACAACTGGGCGAAGTGGTATACCACGAGTATGGTCACGGCATCAATGACAACTACTACGATGACAATGGCACCGGATTCACCAACGGTGGCATGAACGAAGGCTATGCTGACATCTGGGCCCTGACGATCACGTGGGACCCGATTCTCGCCGAAGGCAATTCACTTACACTGCCGAACGACTATATCCGTCGCTATGACGAGGCTCCGAAAGTTTATCCGGTTGATATCAGTGGCGAGGTCCACAACGATGGTGAGATCATTGCGGGCGCATGGTGGGATCTGTACGAGAACCTCAATAACGATCAAGGCGTATTGCTTACCCTGTGGGCCGATGCCTTCGCTGGTTTGCAGGCGAACGTTCCCAACGGGAGTGAAGGCGTGTGTTTCCGTGATGTGCTCCTCGACGTGCTTCAAGCGGACGACACCGATGCCAATATCCTGAATGGTACACCCAATGACATCGCCATCATCGAAGCATTCGCGGAGCACGGGATCACCCTGCTAAGCAATGTCGATATCGACCACACTGCGCAAATGAGCGCGTTGGAGAACGCTACCATGACCATTGAAGCCACGGTCAACATTCAAGTGTTGGACATGCAATACTTGGGCGATGTGGTGTTGAACTACAAAGTGAATGGTGCCGCGAACTGGACCACTGTTCCGATGACCAATACCGGTGGCACGAACTACGAAGCACAAATACCTGGACAACCGATCGGTACGGTGGTCGCGTACTACTTGGCCGCTGAGGATGTGTTCGGGTATTACAGTGGGGTGCAACCCGTTGGAGCAGCCCAAGCCGACCCGAACCTTCCTTACTACGTGCTGGTCGGCTATGACCTGAAGAAGACCGAGGACGCTGACAACATCAGCGAATTGGGTGATTGGACACTGGGTGTGCCGAGTGACAACAATACCACAGGTGACTGGACACTGGACGACCCAGTGCCGTCGCTGAGCACTGTGGACAACAGCGAGATCCAGCCGGATGACCAGCATACGCCCGGCGGAGATTTCTGCTTCCTCACCGGCAATGCCCAGCCCGGCGAAGGTCCAGGTACCAACGACGTGGATGGCGGTAAGGCCACAGTCATCAGCGAACCGATGGACCTGACCGGATACGAGAACCCCACCTTCACCTACTGGCGTTGGTACACGAACAACCCTCCCGGTGGCGCTAATCCGGGTGCGGATTGGTGGCAGGTGGCCATAACCAACAACGGCAATACGTGGGTGGATGTGGAGAACGGGAAAGCCTCAGAACGGAGCTGGCGCAGAAAAGCCTTCCGGGTTCAGGACTATGTGACCCCCAACGCAACGGTGCAACTCCGCTTCGTTGCCAGCGACAGCATCCATATCGGCCAGAACCTCGACGGTGGTTCGCTGATCGAAGCATTGATCGACGATATCCAGTTGTGGGACAATAGCGATGCCGACGGTATCGGTGAAGCGGCTGTGGCAAGTATTGTTTCGCTATATCCTGATCCAGCGAACGAAGCGATCACATTGGTGTTGAACCTGAATGGGGTGAAGAACGTTGTGGCCGAAGCCATCGACCCAGCTGGCCGCGTTGTATTGGTGCAAGGGATCGCCAACCAAGCGAGCAACACAAGCATCGACGTGAGCGCTCTTTCAAGTGGCAGCTATGTTCTGCGTGTTCGTTGGAACGGCGGGAAGACCGAGCAGCGGTTCACCGTTGTGCATTGACCGGATAGCAATGGTGGAAGGCCCCTCTCCCGTTAGGACGAGGGGCCTTCGCTTTGAAACCCTGAGGGAGCAGGTTCAAGGTTTCATCCATTTCGCGCTGAGGACCCGGTTCCCATCGCGCCAAAGCAGCACATAGAGACCCGGGGGCAGATCAGCGGTTTGCGGCGGCTGCGCACCCGTGTTGAATGAGCACAGTACACGACCGCTCATATCGAGTAACTGGGTGAGGCCAGTAGGTGCTTGGTATGGCTGAAGCACATGTGCAGTGTTCATGGCAATGTCCTGCTCCAGCACCAGATCGAAGATCTCCGATTGTGCGAGTCCGCGGTCCCAGATGCGCACATCGCCCATCGTGCCTGCGAACGGCACTACACCTGGTCCAATATCGAGATGGCCCATGGAAGCAAGGGCTTGCGGGTGAAAGCCGAGCATGCCGGTCTTCGAGGCGCTCGCGGCCAGTGCCCCGTTGATGTACAACCGCATCTGACTTCCGTCGTAGGTAGCTGCCAAGTGATAGAACGCACTGGGGAAGATGCTGTTCGGTGGAGACGTGATTTGGGTTGCCGGTCCTATAGTTCCCAACCGGAATGTCACTTTGGTGTGGGCTGATGTTCCAATACTCCAAATGATGTCGCCTAGGAGCGGGTCGTACGCTTTGGCCACGACCAATTGGTCTTGTAGGGTCGTGCTCGACGGGCGCACCCAGCACGCAATGCTGAACCCTGAACCGGACGTGATGTCCAGCGGACCGAGATCCACACGGTCGTCGACACCATCGAAGGTGAGGCCATTGCCGAGGTAGCCATCGGTCGTCCAGACCGGTCCGTTCTGGAGAGTGCCGTGAGCCCCACCGTTCAGGTCGGGGGCGGTAAGGCCATTGAATTCATCCAATGGCCAGAAGTGGATCGGGCCTTGGGCATACGCACCGAGGGGAGCCAAGGACAGCAGTACCAGGCGGATAGCGTTCAGCAGCTTTTTCATGGCCAGCGTGGTTATCCCGTCTTGGCGGGCTTTGTTCTGGCTCCGGAACGAACTGGCCAATGAGGGGTTCAAAAAAGTAGATGAACCCGGGTGGTGAGCGCACTAAGTCCTACCGCACATTCGACCCGTTTTCGTCAAGTGGGCATTGGGTTTCCGGCCGATCGCCATCTTCACCCCAACATCTTGCTACGGAACATTCGTGCGCATCGCTGATAACAAAGCAGGCTCTGTCCTCCGGCAATACGAGCTGGAGTTGGGAGCGCTCTATCCAAGTGGGGAGGCCAAAGCCATTGTGGCGTTGGTCTTCAACCATGCGCTTGGATGGCCCGCCGTGGACTTGGCCTTACGTCGGAACGAGGCACTGAGCGAGAGCGAACTGCTCAAGGTCTATTTGCCCTTGAAGCGACTTCGTACAGGGGAGCCGGTGCAGTACGTGATCGGCGAGGTTGCTTTTCGAGGACTTCGATTGAAGGTGAACAAGAGCGTACTGATACCAAGGCCCGAAACCGAGGAATTGGTGGAACTCATCCGCGCGCGGAATTCAACGGCTTCCCCTCGCTCGATCATCGACTTCGGCACCGGAAGCGGATGTATCGCGCTGTCGATGAAGCGTGCATTCCCCACCACGCGTGTTGTCGGAACGGATATCAGCGGATCCGCATTGGCAGTCGCAAAAGAGAATGGTGTGTTGAACGGCTTGGATGTGGAATGGGTGTTGGCGGATGTGCTCGATCGCGGAAGCCATCTCCTCGGGGCTCCGGTGGACATCATTGTCAGCAACCCGCCCTATGTGCCACAAGCGGAAGCCTCAACGCTGACAACGAACGTCCGTGAATTCGAGCCGGCCTCCGCGCTGTTCGTTCCGGATTCGGACCCATTACTGTTCTATCGTTCTATCGCTGAACGAAGCCGCGAATTGCTTGCGGTGGGCGGGCAGTTGTGGTTCGAAGTCCACCACCGGCACGGGACTGAAGTCATTTCAATGTTGAGGTCGATGGGATACGCGCGGACGGAAATCGCGCGCGACCTTAGCGGCATGGATCGTTTCGTATACGCCGAACGCTGAGCGATGCCACATGCGCAGCAGCGTGCTATCACTTCGTCCCAACAACGGAAATTGACATCGTCATCATCGTGACAACCGAAAAGGAAATAGCGAAGGCACGTATCGTAGCGTTGACGCTCGAGTTGGAGGAGCACAACCATAGGTACTACGTGCTCAATGCCCCCATCATCAGCGATCAACAATTCGATCATCTGCTGAAGGAATTGGAGGGGCTTGAGCATGCGTTCCCGGAGTTCGCTTCTCCCAACAGCCCCACGCAGCGCGTTGGTGGCGATATCACCAAGGAGTTCCCGCAAGTGAAGCATGAGTATCCGATGCTATCGCTTGGTAACAGCTACAGCCGCGAGGAGGTGATCGCCTTCGTGGAGCGCGTCAAGAAGGAGATCGGCGACACGACGTTCGTGACCGAGTTGAAATACGATGGTGTTGCCATCAGCTTGGTGTACGAGAACGGCGAGCTGGTCCGCGGAGTAACCCGAGGCGATGGCGAGAAGGGAGAGGATATCACCGCGAACGTCCGAACAGTGCGCACCATCCCATTGAAACTCAAGGGCAGCGATTGGCCGAGGCGCTTCGAGATGCGTGGGGAGATCTTCTTTACCCACGTGCAGTTCGAGAAGCTCAATGCAGAACGCGCGAACGAAGGAGCGGAACTCTATGCCAATCCCCGCAACACGGCTGCGGGTACTCTCAAGAACCAGGATCCCAAGCTTGTTGCCAAGCGCGGGCTCGATAGTTTCCTCTACGCCATGTACGGCGAGGAACTTCCCACCCGCAGCCACAGTGCCAACCTGCGTAAGGCCAGTATGTGGGGCTTCAAGGTCCCCGACCCGTCACGAGGCTTCATCGCGTCGGCCACTGACGTTGATGGCATCATGCGGTTCATCGAGCGGTGGGACACGGAGCGTCATACCATCGAACTGGCTACGGACGGTATTGTCATCAAGGTGGACAACCTCGATGTGCAAGCCGAACTCGGTTTCACAGCGAAGAGCCCGCGTTGGGCCATCGCATACAAGTTCCAAGCAGAGCAGGCCATAACGCGACTGAACGGTGTCAGCTACCAAGTGGGACGCACTGGCGCCGTTACCCCCGTTGCTGATCTGGAACCAGTGTTGCTTGCAGGTACAACAGTGAAGCGTGCCAGCCTGCACAATGCCGACCAGATCGCCAAGCTTGGATTGCGCATTGGTGATCACGTGCATGTTGAAAAGGGTGGAGAGATCATTCCCAAGATCACAGGCGTGGACCCGAACAGGCGAGGGGATCTCGAAGTCGTATTTCCTGAAGCCTGCCCGGAATGTGGGACTGCTCTTGCGAGGGAAGAAGGGGAGGCGCAACATTATTGCCCCAACGAGCATCACTGCCCGCCACAGATCACCGGTCGTATCGAGCACTTTGTCGGCCGCAAGATGATGGCCATTGATGGGCTCGGCGGGGAAACGGTCGCAGAACTCTACGAGGCACGATTGGTCAACGATATTGCTGACTTGTACATGCTTACCAAGGAGCAACTGCTCGGACTTGGTAAGGGCTGGGGGGAGCGCAGCGCTGCACAGGTGATCGCCGGTATTGAGGCGAGCAAGCAAGTGCCGTTCGAGCAAGTGCTGTTCGCAATTGGCATTCGGCACGTTGGGGAAACGGTGGCCAAGAAACTGGCACGTGGGATCGGAAGCATGGATGCCCTCATGACCGCTACCCGGGAACAGCTCCTTGGCTTGGACGAAGTAGGTGCGGTGATCGCCGACAGCGTGATCGGATTCTTCGCCGTGCCGGGTAACCGCGAGGTGGTGGAACGCCTTCGTGCTGCCGGTTTGCGGATGGAAGCCGAGGCGCAAGCCCCACCTTTGAGCGCCAAACTGAGCGGGCTAACGTTCGTAGTGTCCGGTGTTTTCCGCAATTTCAGCCGCGACGGCATCAAGGAAACAATCGAAATGAACGGCGGTAAGGTGGGGGGGAGCATCAGCAAAAAGACGAGCTACGTTGTGGCCGGTGCCGATATGGGTCCCGCTAAGAGGACCAAAGCCGATGAACTTGGTGTGCCCGTGATCGACGAGGACGCATTTGCAGCTATGATCGCATGAAGCTGTTCGAGCGGTTCCGCGAGTGGATGGGAAGGCGCATTCTCCTTCGGGAAACCATGCCCGACCGAAAACCGGTCGCACGCAACTTGGCCGAAGCGACCAAAGTCGGGATCGTATACATCGCCGGCGACGAGCAAATGCACAACCAAGTGCGCAATTACGTGAAGAAGATAAAGGAAGAATTGGGCATCGTGAAAGTGATGGCGCTGGGCTATTACGACAACAAAGTCCTGCCGCATTGGCTCAGCAGCCGCCTCAACTTCGACCAGTTCAGCCAGAAGGACCTCAATTGGTACCGGATACCCAGCGGAAATACGGTCCAGAATTTCTTGGCGGAAGAGTATGAGATCCTCATTGATCTCACGATGGAAGACCGGTTGCCTACCCAGTACATCATGGCGCGCAGTCGGGCCCGTTTCAAGGTCGGTCGCTTGGGCGATCACAACAAGAGGTTCCTCGATATGATGATCGACATGGCGGGTAGCAACAGCCTGCCGCAACTGATCACGCAGGTGGATCGCTACCTGCTGATGATCAATGCCAAGCACCAATCCTCGCTCAATTGAACCAGCAAGAGAAATTCCGCGGCCTCGGTGTCGCGCTCGTAACGCCTTTCCGCAGCAACGGAGCCATTGACTACGCCGGACTGGAGAAGGTCGTTGAACACCAGATCACCGGCGGTATCGACTATGTGGTGGTGATGGGTACCACCGGCGAAAGCGTAACGCTCAGCGCCGACGAAAAGAAGCAGTTGCTGTCGCAGGTCATCGAGTTCGTGCGCAACCGTATTCCCATTGTGTTGGGTGTTGGCGGCAACAACACCGCCGAGGTGGTGCATGCGCTCGAGAGCTACGACCTGAGCGGCGTGGATGGCATTCTGAGCGTGAGTCCTTACTACAACAAGCCAACGCAGGAGGGTATCTACCAGCACTACCGCGCACTCGCTCAAGCAAGTCTGTTGCCCATCATTCTGTACAATGTTCCAGGGCGCACGGCCAGCAACATCAGCGCCGAGACCACACTTCGGCTGGCAAAGGACTTCGAGAACATCGTGGCCATCAAAGAGGCCAGTGGCAACTTGGACCAGATCGGAACTATCCTCAAGCACTGTCCTAAGGACTTCCTTGTGATCAGCGGTGACGACAGTCTAACGCTGCCGATCCTTGCTCTTGGCGGACATGGTGTCATCAGTGTAGTGGGCAACGCGTTGCCTACGGAATTCAGTGCTTTAGTCCATGCCGGTATGAACGGGGACTTTGTCACGGCGAGGCGCGAGCACTTTAAGTTGCTCGAGTTCATGTCCGCCATCTTCGCCGAAGGCAATCCCGGTGGTATCAAGGAAGCGCTGGCCGTGCTAGGCCTGTGCGAAAAGCACCTGCGCCTGCCGCTCGTGAACGTGGGTGAGGCGACTGCCAAACGCATCTACCAGAGCATGGCGGATGCGGAGGTGGTGAAGTTGTAGAGCGCCGGTCCGGGTGTGACCGAAGTCTACCTTGCCGGCACAATTTCCGCCGTGGATTTCCTCACCCTCGACTTCGAGACCGCAACACGATACCCGGACAGTCCTTGTCAACTGGGTATAACCGTGGTGCGTGGCGGTGCTGTAGCGGAAACGTTCACATGGTTGATCAAGCCGCGCAGCTTCCCGCACTTCGACTATTGGAATATCCGCGTGCATGGCATCAAGCCCGAGCACGTGGCCAAGAGCCCCGACTTCCGCAGTGTGTGGCAGGAAGTGCAACCGCTGATCGATGACCAGTTGGTGTTCGCGCACAATGCCACCTTCGACATGGGCGTGATGCGCACCACACTGAACAGTTACGGAATGGAGCATCCGCGCATGCGTTACGCTTGCAGCGTGCAGTTGGCGCGCAAGGTGTGGCCTGGATTGCCGTCATATAGCTTGGGCAAGATCTGCGCGTTCCACGGCATAACCTTCAAGCACCACGATGCAGGGGCCGATGCAGAGGCCACTGCAAGACTGTTGATCAAAGCAACCGAGCAGCCGCTTCCGGGAGGCGGTCAGCTTTCCTTCTCCATGGACGAATTCACGCGGAAGTTCCGCGTCGGTATCAAGGAGCTTTCGCCGGTTGCGGCGCGTACATCTTTCTGATCAGCATCAGCGGGCCGGGACACAGGCTGCCATGGCATGTGGCACAGCTTTGCACCATTCCGTTGTATGCTTGGGTGCGTTCCGCCGCTTTGGCTGCATAGAGCCCTTTCAACGTTCCGAGGTAGTCGTTAGCAAGAATGGAGTAGACATGGCGGTCCAAGGTGCTGTCGGTGGAGGATGCCGTCAGGAGTTCATCCACATCCGTTGGATACGGGGGTAGGTCGCCATTGCGCTTGATCGCAGCACGGGCACTATCAGCGTGGGCGGTCAACGTGCGCATGAGTTGGGACAATTGGCTCTTCTTGGCTGTCGGTGGGATCGAAGGGGCCACCTTCAACTCATCATTCGGCTTACTGTCCTGTTCCTTAGGCAGGGATGGATCACCTGTAATACATCCGAACAGCACGGTTAGGACCAACGTGGCTGAGACACAAATTCGTTTCGCGAGCATTCCGCAAGATTAAGTCTTGTTCCCGGCCACAACGACAGCTGTATGACAGCGGCCCGCTCCTTGTCGAACTTGGCCCCATGGCAATGCTACTTGGCGATGATCGGTTGGATGAGCGGACTGTGTTCCGGAAGCGAGTGCTGATCGCTGCGGTCGTACCGGTTTTCATGGTAGGGTTGATGTGGTGCGTTTTTGCCATCGATAATGCGTTTCACCTGGGCTTGAACCGGTTCGGGCTTCTTCCGCGCGACCCGTTCGGCGCCCTTGGGATCTTTTCCGCGCCGCTGCTTCACCGCGACCTCGATCACGTGTTCAACAATTCCGTACCGATGCTTGTGCTGGGTTGGTGCCTGTTCTTCTTCTACCCGCGTTCGGCCTGGTGGGCGCTGCTCGGCACATGGCTTTCCACGGGTGTATTCGTGTGGTTGAGTGCACGGCCCGACATCCATATCGGTGCGAGCGGTGTGGTGTATGCGCTGGTCGCCTTCATTTTCTGGAGCGGCCTGCTCCGTCGGCACCGACAGTTGATCGCATTGTCGCTGTTCACCGTATTCATGTACGGAAGTCTCGTCTGGGGTATATTACCGATCGAGCACAGGGTGAGTTGGGAAAGCCATCTGTGGGGTGGGATCGTAGGCCTTGCTTTTGCGTGGATCTTCCGAAAAGTCCCGTCATCGTTGCCGCCACCGCCGGTTTACTTCGCGGATGAAGTGGAGGAGACTGCCACGGATATCCATGTGACCGCCTCGACGGATCTGGGTGATGAAGATGACGAAGCCACGCGCCGTTGGCGACAGGAATTGGCGGCCAACGCCAACCGGAGCACTACGGCGGACAGTGGAGATATCCGGATCAACTATCCACCGTTCTGAAAACGAACAGCCCCGGACATGGCCGGGGCTGCACTACTCATCCGAATGATGGGAAGCGTGGACCTTGGGTCACTTCGCAACCAAAGCTGCCAGTTCCGCACCGCCATTCAACAGCGTCAAGGTGCTTCCATCGAGTTTGTAAGCGGTGGCTTGGCTCAACGCGCTCTTGAAGCCGTTCTCCACTTCCTGTACATCGGGGCACATCATCTTGGTACCACCCAATCCGGGGAAACTGATGTTCGATCCATCCATTTTGAAAGACCCCATCAGCTGGTTGCATCCGCCGAAACCTTCCAGACGACCGCTCTCGGCATCGCCCTTGATCCAGGGTGCCTGTTTGCCTTCGGGCATTGCGATGTCCTTACCAGCAAGGCTTTGCAACGTCCACTGTTTTCCAGCGATGTCGGCTACGGTGGCTGCTGCTGAGGTTCCTTTTTTACAGGTATTCGCGCTCAGCACGGTAAAGAGCGCCAAGGCCAGTGAAGTCTTCTTCATGGTTGAGGTGTTTGGAACACGTAGGACCGATCGCGTGCCGATCAATTGTTCAGCATCACGGGCATCACGAGCATTAGCACATCCTCGCCATGTTCGGCGGGGTCGGCGGGCAGCAGGATACCGGCGCGGTTCGGTGCGCTCATTTCGAGCACCACATTCTCACTTTCGATGTTCGCGAGCATATCGGTAAGGAAGCGGCTGTTGAAGCCGATCGTGATGCTCTCGCCTTCATAGTTGCAGGTGAGGCGCTCGTTCGCTTCGTTGGCGAAATCGAGGTCCTCCGCGCTGATGGCCATTTCACTGCCATTGATGCCCAGCCGCACTTGGTGCGTGGTCTTGTTGCTGAAGATGCTCACCCGGCGGATCGAACTGAGGAAGGTGCTGCGGTCGATGGTAAGCTTGTTCGGGTTCACCTTCGGGATGACGGCCTCGTAGTTCGGGTATTTGCCGTCGATCAGGCGGCACACCACCACGGTGTTGTCGAAGGAGAAGCTCGCGTTGTTCTCGTTGAACTCCACTTTCACATCGGAGTTGGTGCTGGAGAGGGAACTCTTCAACAAGTTCAGTGGCTTCTTCGGCACAATGAAGCTGGCGTTCTTGTCGGCCTTCACATCCGTACGGCTGTAGCGCACCAATTTGTGCGCGTCCGTGGCAACGAAGCGCACACCTTCATCATTCAGTTCGAAGAAGATGCCGCTCATCACCGGCCGCAGATCGTCGTTGCCGGTGGCGAAAATGGTCTTGTTGATCGCGGTGGCCAGCGTGCCGGCAGGAAGCGAGAACGTGCTGGGGTGGTCAAGTTTCGGGCTCTTGGGGAATTCGCTTCCGCTGAAGCCGGTCATCTTGTATTTGCCCTGATCGCTATTGATCTCGATGCCGTGGCTCTTGTTATCGATGCTGAACGTCAGCGGCTGTTCCGGAAAAGCCTTCAGTGTGTCGAGCAACAGGCGCGCTGGGATGGCTACGCTCCCTTTGTCCTTGGCTTCAACGGCCATGCTGGCGGTGATCGTGGTTTCCAGGTCGCTGGCCGTAAGGGTGAGCTGCTTGCCGTCGATCTCGAAGAGGAAATTGTCGAGAATGGGAAGGGTATTGCTGCTGGCAAGCACGCCTTGGAGCATTTGCAATTGCTTGAGCAGGGCGGCGCTGGATACGATGAACTTCATGTGCTGATGGTGTCTTTTTCGGGAGGGCGAAGTTAGACCCGTGCCACCCTGCGGAAGGCCGCAGTTATCAACACTGACGCGGGTTTGTCAACGATCCGGCGCTTCTTTGGCCCGGCTCCTCAAGGAGCGGTCGTGGAAGGTTCACTTGCCTTGCAGGTCCGAGAGGGGGATGGTCACCCGATCGAACAGGTGGCGTTGCACGACCACCAGCACGGTATCCGCAACCAAGCCATGCATCCGGTTCACGTCGTGGCTGAGCGGAGTCCCAGCCTCATCAACTCCTTCGTATGCTGGTTTCAGCATCCAGAGCTTTATGGACTTTGCGCCCCCTGACCTGTCCGAGACGGTGATGGTCGTGTGAGGTGTGGAAGACAACACGGAATCGCGACTTGTTCGTGTTGTCGCACGATCGATGTATTCGTAGTGGAGTTTTTTGAATTGCATGAGGAAGTCCTTCACTGCAAGACTGTCCATGAGAACGGGCTTGGAGGAAGCGTCTTTCAATGTCAGACCATTGCCTCCCGCATATTCGATAGTGAAGCCAGTAGCGGGCGCGGAAGGGTGCTCCACCTTGACGGAGGCGATCGCATCGAGGTCCGGATACGAGAAGATCTCGCTGCTACGCCATTCGTCCAGATCAGCGTGGAAGCGACTGTTGAGGTGGCCGGTGAATCCGCTCATGCCAATGATGTATGGCGTATTGCTTCGGCCTATGCCGGGCACTTCGAGCAGCATGTACGTTCCGACATGTTCTTGGGTCGCGTGCCCTACCAGCCAAACCTTGGTGGGCCGATCCCGGCCTTCATAGATCTCCACGCGCTTGGCCGTGGTGCTCATGGCCTTCAGCACGTTCGCCTCAGCGCTTTTCGGAACTGGGCTGCGCACTTCCGCGCGCAGGAAGGTTTTCAGCAACAGATCCAAATGGTGCTTCTTCACGCCGAAGGCCCCGTTCACCCGCCAGCCTTGCTCGGTCCGAACCAAGTCAACGCTCTTTCCATTGTGCTCGGCTATGAAGATGCGCGTGATTTCGCTCGTGTCTTGGACGGCGAAGTCGGTCAGCGGGCCGGCCAATGTTCCAGTACCCCGCTCGGTGGAGAGCCACCAGACCAAGGCCCCCAACACTACGAGCACCAGCAGGAGAAGGAGGTTGCGTTTCATGTGCAGCGTCTTGTGTGTGGCTCAGGCTTTCGCGTAGCGCCGCTGGCGAACGAAGTACAGCAAGCCGCCGAGCAGAAGGGAAAGCACGACCGGCAGGGCAACGTTGATGCCTTGCCAGAACGGTCGGTCGTTGACGATACGCGCGGGATCCAGTTGGCGCAACGCAACGCTCCGGTTACGAATGCTGATGAGGTTCTTATCGTCGAGCAGATAGTTGACCGCGTTGATGATGAACTCACGGTTGCCGAAGATCTTGCTCCGTGCCGTGGGATCGAAGCCAAGCGTGTAGTACTTCCCTTGGGAACGGTCCACGCGGTTGGCGATCACTTCGCCATCGCTCACTACCAACATGCTGGTGGATCGGCCATGCTCACGGAAGCGGAACTCGCTATTGCCCTTGAAGTCGGGTGAAAGCCGATCGCTGAACGCACTGGTGAACGGGCCTTCGAGCAATACAGCAACCGGTAGGCTGGGCGTGGTGGTCTGTTCGAACGGGGGAGGATTGTCGGGGCGGTTCAACGCTACGCGTGCTGGATTCCGCAGCAGCCAGGTGTAGGGTGATGTGGTGAGCAGGATAGTCTTGCGCACACTGTCAGTGGCCACAGTGTCCATGCTCCCAACGAAACGCAAATGCACCGGATCGATGTTCTTGACGATCGGGTGGTCATTGCGCGGTACCACGATCGGTTCGTAGAAGAACGGCAAGGCCTCCATCTGTTTCTGGTCCCCGTACGGCGTGGTCGGTATGGTGATGAAGGCGCACGACTTGTCCAATAAGAGGTCGGTGTTCAAACGCACGCCGTAGCTGAAAAGCAGATCCCCCAGCCCGAGTTCAAGCGGAGTGGCAATGCTGAATTGGCGCCGCCGAAGGCTGTCCAAATGCGGGTCCATGGCGTCGAGAAGCCACAGTGTCTTCCCGCCGTTCATGATGAATTGGTCCAGCACGTACTGGTCTTTGTCGCTGAAGACACTGTCGGGCTTCGCGATGATCAACAGATCGAACAGGTTGCTGCGGTAGCGCCCACCGTCCACCTTTTCGCTCAGTGCATTCAGTTGGCTGTCGAGGCGCACTCGGCCAACCTCAATATCGTACAACTCGCCGAGCGCCTTTTTCACGTCCAGCACTTGCAACTCGTCCAGTTCACCGTGGCCGTCAAGGAACGCGATGCGGGGTTTGAAGGTGCTGGTGACCTGACGCATAGCACTGGCCATTTCGTATTCCAAGTTGTTCACCGAACGATTGACCATCTCCGGGTCAGCCACGCTGTACTGCGTTTTCAGCAACTGCACCGGAATGGTCTTACCCCTGTAGGTGAGCAGCGCTCCGGGAAAAATGATCTGCTCGCTGCGGCCGCCCTTTTCCTGGGTGTGCAGGCTGCTGTAAACCAAGCCTTGTTTGCTCAGGTCGGCGTATACCTCGTTGCGTGTCTTCTCATCGGGGCTGGCGTTCGGATCGGCGAATTCATACTCCACTTTTCCGTCGCTCAACACACGCATTTCATCCAGCAGTTCACGGGTCGAGTTGCTCAGAAAGCGCAGGTCAGAGGGCAGCTCACCGGCCAGGTACACTTTCAGGAACACCTTGTCCGGTAGTGTCCGCATCAGCTCTGCGGTCTCGCCGGTGAGCGTGTAGCGCTTCTCGCTTGTCAGGTCCGTACGCCAAGACACGAATGAGGCCGCGACATTGACCGCTGCGACGATACCAATGCCCAGCACCAACGAAACAAGGTCGCGTGCGCGATTGCTCGACTTCACTATTGGGTTGCTATCCGCAGCGGTCTTTCTCATGGTTGCATCCTTACCACGTGCGGCTTTGAATGGCGGTGCGGGTGAGCAACAGGAAGATCGCGATCACGCCGATGAAGTACAACATATCCCGCAGGTCGATCACTCCCCGGCTGATACTGCGATAGTGCTCTTGGATACCGATGGCCTTCAGCGGACCTTCCAGCGCGCCGAACGCCTCGTAGCTCGCTATGAAGTCGAAACCCGTGAACAGGAAAAAGCATAGGAACACGGCCGTGAGGAAGGCGATGATCTGGTTCTCGGTGATAGCACTCGCAAAGAGGCCGATGGCCGCAAAGCATGCACCGAGCATCAGCAGACCGATGTAGCTGCCCCAAACGGCACCACTGTCCACATTGCCTTTGGGCATGGCCAGTTCATTGATGGTGAAGTAATACACCAACGTGGGCACCAGGGCCAGTACGAGCAACGCCAGAGAAGCCACATACTTGCCCAGCACGATCTGCATTTCGGTGAGCGGCTTTGTCAGCAGCAGTTCAATGGTGCCGGTGCGTCGTTCCTCGCTGAAACTGCGCATGGTGACGGCCGGTAGCAAGAACAGGAACACCCATGGGGCGATCAGGAAGAAGGGTCCGAGGTCGGCGTAGCCCAAGTCGAGGATGTTCTCCGGGAACACCCAGAGAAACAAGCCGGTGAGCAATAGGAAGACGGTGATCGTTATGGCGCCGATGAGCGAGCCCGCGAAACCCCGGACTTCCTTTACGATGAGTGCGCGCATGTGTTGGGGGGGCGAAAGTAGGAGCGCAGTGGTGTGAAAGCGGAAGGCGCGCTCCACCAAGGGAACGCGCCTTCTCTACGGGTCCGACTCCGCGGACAGGTCAGGGCAGTTGCTGCAAGCGCACGTTGGTGGGCACCGAGCCACCAACGTTGATCAGGATCGGGTCGCGATCGTTGCCGGTGCCGGTGTACTTAACGGTACCATCCAGATTCACATCGGTGTTGTAATAACCACTTATGGTATTGGTGGGCACCGAACCGCCGATCTCGACGAGTATCGGGTCTCGGTCGTTGCTGACGCCGGTGTACTTCAGTACGCCATCGAAGGTGGCGTCGCCGCACCAGAGGACCAGAGCAGGGAAGGTGCCACTTACGGTTTTGAGCGAATTGGTGCCGTACATCGCCACGCTCCCATCGGTGAAGTCCTTCATCAGGCCAGCGGCGAAGTCCAGTGGGAACGCTAGGGCGGTCATTGCCCCTAGGTGGTTGCGGTGCCGAACGGCTATATGATAGTTGCCGGGCGGAACAGCACTGAAGAACAGCACCGTGCCGTCGTCGTTCGTAACGATACCATCGCGTTGTAACAGACCGGCGCGCGATGCGACCGATACCGTTGGGTCGATCGGATCGCGCAACTCTACGACCACCCAGTCCACTTTTACGAAGGCCGGCCCCATGCTACTTCCGTCCAGAACGTCGCCCGTGGTCGTTTCGCCGCCGCCCCCAACGAAGGCATAACCCAATGCGGTGTAAGGCTCACCCATCGGGAGCAGTCCTTGTGTGTGCAAGTCGGATCGCATCAGCCCCGTGCTGGGGTCATAAGCACCCTCAAGGTTCAAGCGCACTAGGACGCTGACCCCGGCCTGTGTGCCAGCGCAGACACAGAGTTCGGTGATCAGATCGTTGATGGTAGTCGGGTCACCATCGTCGCATGCGCTTCCGATGTTGGCACCGGGCACATCGTCCAAGCAATCGGTTGCGTCCTGCACGTATCCGCCCGGTTGAATGCACGCTTCGAGGGAGTTGTTCGGGTCGCCGAAACCGTCGCCATCGTTGTCGGCATACCACGTGGCCATGCTGCCGATCAAGGTTACCGCGAAGCTGCAGGTTGTGGAACCCGTCACGCTCGGATCGAAGACCCGCACGTCATCCACCGACCAACCACCGCTTGAGAACGCACCTGACGAGCCAATGCTTTGGCCGAAGCGCACGCGGAAGTTGCTGTTCTTGTGGGCGGTTACATCGAAGCTCTGCAGGGTCCAATCGGCGTCGTTGAGACAAACCTGAGGAAGATGTTCCCAGACCGTAACCCAGGCGTTGCCGTTGAAAACGTCCACTCGGTGTTGCATGAAGGGCGCATAGTCCGTGTGCAGATGGCGCCAGAATTCGAGTGTGAGGGACGTGGCCGATGTTGCGTCGATGGCAGGGCCTTCGATGAAGGCGAACGGATGCAATGCCGTACTCACACATCCCCCGATCGCCATACCTGCCACTCCGTTGTCGGCGGTAAGCGAATGATCGGCGTCCGGATCGTTACCCGGGCACGAGTTGGCGCAGCCGCTCTGCGTTGCATACCCGATCTGCCATTCCGTGCCGAGCGTCCAACCCGCGGCATTGTCGCTGAAATCCTCGTTTAAATAGTTGCCGTCCAGTGCGTGCTCCACAACGGTGGTGCCTGCCGGGAAAAGCGAGCCGCTGGCCAACCCGCTGGTGAGTTGAAGTGCAGAGCTGATACAGTTGTCGACAAAGACCGGTGTGGAGTATTCGAATAAGGCACCACAGAGGAGCGGGTCCATGGTCAAGGTCGTATCCGAAGGACAGGTCAGGGTAGGGGGTAGGCCGCTATCACCTTCCACCGTTACCAATTGCACGCACGTACTGCTATTGCCGCTCCCGTCGAGAACCGTCCAAGTGACTTCCGTGGTACCAGCGATGAAGGTGGTGGAAGGAGGGTCGCTGGTAACACTAGCTACGGAACAATTGTCCGCAGTAGTGGGTGCCGAGAGCACAACGTTGGTGGCGAAGCACGTTCCTGGGTCGGCGGTGATCGTCATTGGCGCGCTGCAAGTGATCACCGGGGCTTCCTCATCCACGACGAGCACTTCCAATGTGCAGGTATCGGTGCTCAGGTCGCCATGCACTGCGATCCAGTGTACGAGGCTCATGCCCAATGGCAGGTCTTCGGGTGCATCGTTGAACAAGGTGTCCAGCGCGCAATCGGTGAAGATCAGCGGTAACGGCAGGTCGATGGAGGAGGCTGTGCAAGAACCATCATCCACCGGTAGCGTAACGCTTGCGCCGCAGGGGAATGTTGCCGTGGTGTCTGTTGGTAGCACCGTTATGTCGAAAGAGCATAGGATATCGAACGAGCCTTCCGTCACCACCCGTACATCATCCACTGACCAACCGCCAGAATTGAAGGCGCCCGCCTGACCAACGCTTTGTCCGAAGCGGATCTGGAAGTTGACGTTCTTGTGGGCGGTGACATCGAAGGTCTGGAAGGTCCAAGCGACATCGTTGATACAGCTCTGCGCCGTGTGCTCCCAGATCGTTACCCAGGCAACACCGTTGAAGACCTGCACATGGTGTTGCATGTACGGCGCATAGTCGCCGTGTGCGTTGCGCCAGAATTCGAGCGTAAGCGCCGTTGCATCTTCTGCATCCATAGCAGGGCTTGTGAGGTAGCGGAACGCATGGAGCGCTGTGCTGGCGCAACCGCCGATGATCATGCCCGCTACGCCATTGTCCGCTGTTGTGGTGTTATCCGATGCAGGGTCCGCTCCGCAGGATGAACTGCAGAAGCTCTGTTGCGCAGGTCCGATCTGCCATTCCGGGTCCAGCGTCCAGGCCGCGCTGTTGTCGCTGAAGTCCTCGCTGAGCAATACGGGACCGCTTGTTCCGGTTGGTACTCCGCCATAGGTCACCGTGGTGGTTCCCACCGGGAATGCGGCTCCGCTGGCCAGTCCATTGATCAATGTGAACGAACCGCCCGCGCAATCAGTGAAGGCAGGCGGCGTGTAAGTCACCGCGCCACTGCAAGCATAGGGTGCTGTCTGTATCGTGGTATCCGCAGGGCAGGTGAACGATACGGGGAAGCCGTCGTCCACCAAGCCATTGCAATCGTTGTCGATACCGTCGCAGACTTCCGCTACGCCCGGATGGACCTCGCTATCGTTGTCGTTGCAGTCGCCGCCACAGAGCGTGAAGCCATCGAGGTCGTTGTCCACGTCGATCCCATCGTCCACCTGTCCGTCGCAATCGTTGTCCAGTCCGTCGCATACTTCCGAAGCGGCTGGTGAGAACGACGGGTCGCTGTCATTGCAGTCGTTGGCATTGTCAACGTATCCCGAGGGTTGCTCACATTGTACCAAGGTGGTCTCCACATCGCCATATCCATCGCCGTCCGCATCCGCATACCATGTGGTAGGTCCTACGATCACATCGAAGCTGCACGTTGAGCTTGGCACGAGATCACCGAGGAAGCGCACGTCATCAATGGACCAGCCTCCGGTGATGAAAGCGTCCTCTTCACCGACGGCTTGGCCGAAGCGAACTTGGAACGCCGCGTTCTTGGCTCCTGTCGCATCCACATGCTGAAGCGCCCAATCCACATCGTTGATGCAATCCTCGATATCATGGGACCACACTTGTATCCATTGCGTGCCGTCGAATACCTCGATGACGTGCTCCATATAGGGTGCGTAGTCAGCATGGAGATGACGCCAGAATTCCAATACGAGCGGACCTTGCACAGCGCTTACGTCCACCACGGGACTGGTGAGGTATCGGAAGCCGTGGATCGCCCCATCGACACAGCCACCGATGTTCATACCCGCAACGCCATTGTCCACTGTAGCGCTGTGATCCTCCGCGGGATCTTCGGATGGTGAACTGTTGCATTCGCAGGTCACGCTTGCGGTTGCCGTGCCGATCTGCCATTCGGTGTCCAGTGTCCATCCGGCCGCGTTGCTCGCGAATGAATCCGTGAACAAGACGTTGGAAGGCAGCGCGCTGAACGCGGCGTAGGTGATCGTGGTGTTGCCCTGCGGGAAGTTTGATCCGCTTTCCGGCCCCATGGTCTGCGTAATGAAGCCCTGCCCGCAAGAAAGGTTCGGCGGATCGAATGACACG
Organism: uncultured Bacteroidota bacterium; assembly: GCA_902825795.1. Taxonomy (GTDB): domain Bacteria; phylum Bacteroidota; class Bacteroidia; order Flavobacteriales_F; family PHOS-HE28; genus PHOS-HE28. The sequence continues at coordinate 3,385 of CADECG010000045.1, read as the reverse complement.
AACACACTGCAATCCGCTACTTCGGAGTTCACGTTGATATCGGGGGTACACGCGATCACAGGTGCCAGTCCTTCATCGCCTTGTCCGTCACAATCGTTGTCCAGCCCATCGCAGAGTTCCAGCGCGCCGGGGTGAATGCTTGGCTGCTGATCATTGCAGTCGCCGTTCGCCGCCACATATCCACTGGGTTGAACGCATGCGATCACGGAGTTGTAGGTGAAGCCGAAGCCATCGCCATCCGAGTCGGCATACCAGATGGTGCCTGGTGCGCAAGTGCCATCGGAACAAGTCGCGGCCGGGTTGTAGTTGCAAGCCGCTGGATCAGGGCAGCCGGAGGTGCCGGTGCATGGAGCGCTATGACAGCCGCAGAGCTCGTTCAACAGTTGGAGCCCATCTTCCTGATCGTATTGGAATGAATTGCCGGGCAATTCGTCAACGCCCAAGCCATAGATCTTGGTCACGCTGCGGTCCGGGCAGATCATGAGGATCGTGGGGAACGCGTTGATCGGAATGCCAATGCTCGCATACAGCGCCGCGATAGCCGGACCACCGCGGGCAATGACCGGCCAACTGGATAGCTGATCGAACGGCGCCAACGAAGTGGTGGCCGTATCCTCCATCTCAATGCTCACCATTCGGATGTGCTCGAGCCCGCTCGGGCCGAGGTGTTGGTACCATTCATCGAGGTAGCCACTGCTTAGGATCGCTTGGCTGGGTGGGCACCAGGTAGTGAACAGATCGAGGATCACGGTATGACCTTGATCGAGCATGGCGAAGAGTTCGACGGAATTGCCCTCGGTGTCTTCGAGGGTCCAATCGGGGGAGTACACTTCGTTACCCAAAGGCTGCGTGTCGAGCAGACAACTGCCATCGTCGCAGAAGGCGTTGGGGTCGTAATTACAAGCGAGTGGGTTGGTGCAACCGCTCTGGAAGTCGGCCGTGACGCCATCGATCACGCCATCGCAGTTGTTGTCGATGCTGTCGCCGCACAATTCGTTCTGGGCTGGGTTGACAACAGGGCTGGCGTCATCGCAATCTCCGCCCTGCTGCACCATGCCGGGCGATGGTTCGCCGCTACAGAGTATCACCGCGCTGCCAACAGCACCGTACTCATCGCCATCCGCATCGGTGTACCAAGTGAAGTCCTCGTCCACATCGCCATCACAATCGTTGTCGAGGCCATCACAGATCTCCGCAAAGCACGGGTTGCTGCAGTCGCCACCGTCGTCCGCGAAATCGGGGCAATTGAAGAAGATCGGTATGCCGTTCCAGTCGAACGAGCCATCATCGCAGGAGCCATCACCGATCCACTCGATGGGCGCGCAGTTGCCGTTGCAGTCAGCGATCTCGCCTGGTGGGCAGTCGCCGGGGAGGAAGCCAAGGCAAGTACAGTTCGGGCGCACTACATCGTTGATCGTGCCGGGGTCGCCGTCGTTGCACGCCGCCCCTATGTGGGTGATACCGCTGTTCGCATCGTTGCAATCCCCACCGGTCTGCACGCCACCGGGCAGGGGAGTGCAGGAGACTTGCTGGGTCGCGTTATCGCCGAAGCCATCGCCGTCCGCATCGGTGTACCAGAAGAAATCCTCGTCCGTGCCGCCGTCACAGTCATTGTCGAGACCGTCGCACGTTTCCGGCGCATCCGGGAAGATCTGCGCGTTGTTGTTGTCACAGTCGCCATCGACGGGTGCATAACCGACAGGTTGTGCGCAGGCCACCAGAAGCGTCTCGGCCACGCCGAAGCCATCAAGGTCCTGATCGTAATACCAAGTACTCACGCCATCCTCGTCGACGTTGCCATCACAATCATTGTCGATGCCGTCGTTCAAGCTGCACGCGTCCTCCGCTCCGGGGAAAATGGTGGGGTTGGTATCGTCGCAATCGCCTGCCTGTTGCGACATGCCGGTGGGTGGCGAACAAAACACTTGACCAGTTCCCTCAGCACCGAAGTCGTCGCCGTCGTTGTCGGTATACCAAGTGAAATCTTCGTCGATGAGACCGTCACAATCGTTATCCAGTCCGTCGCAGATTTCCGTTCCGCCTGGGCCAACGAAGGTGTTGAAGGGTTCGGAAGTAGCGAAGAAGACGGCACCGTTCTCGTCACCATTGACGATGAGGGCACCGACCTCGTAGAGCGTAACAGTGGTGCTTATGATCGTGTACGACAGACAGCCTGGTTCGACGCAGAGGTCGAGCACTCCGAATGAACTCCCGAATTCGCTGTTGAAGGTGATCTCCAGCGGTGCATCGAACAATACACTGTCGTTCGAGACAACGAGTACATCGGCAGACCCTTCACTGACAAAATCCGCCGCAGCGACCTGGAATTGGATGGGTATGCACGTCACGCTTCCACATGTGCCATCGTCGCAGTTGGCCGATGGGTTGTAGTTCCCGGAACCCGGTGTGGTGCAGCCCGAAATGATGGTGCCATGGCCGAACTGAACAATCCCGTCGGACGAAGCGTCCGCTGCGATGATGTTCGACTGATCGCCGGTCACTTCGTAGGTGCCGGCAATGGGATCGCCGTTCACATCGGTGAACATTGCGGTCAAGCAGCCGTCCTCGATGCACGCCGTTATGATCGCACTCGTGCTGGTCGCCACGATGGCTCCGGTCCAATCCGTGAGCGTACAGGCTGCTGGTGCGTTGCCGGTGCTGGTGAAGGTCACCGTGATGTTGCTGCATGTGGGGACGCACTGCGTCATCAGCGCTTGGTAGGCCGCGTGTACGTTCAGCTTACCTCCGGTGATGGTGAGCGCGCTACCACCCGGAAAGGGCGTGGTGTTGTTGAGGATCGCGTTCTTCACCAAGGTGCGCGCTGCTTGCGGATCGTTCATCACCAGTGCCGCGAACGACGGGCACGGAATGGAGTAGAGCAGGGCGATGGCACCTGCGAGGTGCGGGATCGCATACGAATTGCCGTTACCCACCGTGTAGTTGTCTCCTACCGTGGCCAATGGAATGTTAACTCCGGGGGCCAGCAGGTGTACGCTTGAATTGCCGATGGCAAAGGGCACCTCGTTAAAAGGCCCATAGCTGGTGACAACCAGATGTTCGGCCAACGCGCAGGATGCCGGGTACATCGGTGCGCTGTCCATATCGAACGAGACGTTGTCTCCGCCGGTCACCAACAGTATACCGGCATCGGCCATTTCACTGAAGAGCGGATCGCTGAAGCCATCGCATGCGGTTACACCCGGAACGATCCACGAAACGGTGATCGTGGCGATCATCAGGCCGTTCTGCCCACTCGAAGAGTTGAATTGCTGACGTAGGAGTAAGGCGAGTTCGAATTGTTCCAGGGCATCGGAGAGATCATCCTGGTCCGTGCCGGAAAGGATCTCAACATCCCAGTTCACCCCCGAGATACCGATGCTGTTGT
>CADECG010000044.1:5856-25720 GCA_902825795.1 uncultured Bacteroidota bacterium | reverse complement strand
ACCTCATGCTTCTTCAGGTAATGGGTGTAGTGGCCATCCATGGCGTTGAAGCTGTATTGGCTTTCGCCCATATCGTCGATACCGCCGTTGCTGCTGAGGTGCTTGTAATGCACGCCCCACGCATTCTCGCGACTGCGGGTCTGATCGTAGTACAGTTCGAACAGCGGCGTTGAGTAAAGCCCGAACCCGGCTTTCGTGTAGCCTTTGTAGAGCTTCGTTTGCAGTGACTGAATACCCAGTTTCACCGCAGCGATACTGTCCACACGCGCAGGCACATGGCCTTGCACGGTGATCAGGTGGTATTCCACGGGTGCGATCGGAAGGATCGTATCGATCAGCTGCGGACGCAGATCGTACTTCTTCGCATCAGCTATCGTCGGGTTGTATTCCCCTTGGATCGTGTAGCTACCGCCAATACCGGACGTGGTATCGGTCTGCGCCTTCGCCTTATCGACTGTGAACAGCGCTACAAGTGCAACGCTGAGCGGGATGTGCTTGTTCATGGATCTCATGTTGTGGCGCTCAGTTACCGTCTCCTTCTCCACCTTCCTGCGGTGCTGGTTGCTGTTCCTCGTTCAGCAGAATGTTGAGGCGGGCCTGCGCATCGGCCACCAATTCGGGTTCGTCGCTGTTGTCGATCACACCTTGCAGTGCGGCTTTGGCTTGGAAGCGATCATTGAGCTGCACATACACATCGCCGAGCAGGATGAAGCCCATACTGATCCAGTGCTGATGACCACTGAAGTCGTTGGCCATCGCGAAGACCTCCTTCTCAGCATCCTTGTACCGACCTTGCAAATGGCGGATGTAAGCCATGCGGTATTTCGCCTCCGCACTCATTGCACCGTGCTTGCCCGCTACAATGGTTTTGTACAGTCCGAAAGCACCGTCCTTGTCATCGCTGTCCAACGAGTGGTTGGCGATCAACAGGTTCGCCTCGGCCTTCACCAAGAAATCCTTGTTGTGGGTGTTGGCCACTACGGCCTGTGCAGCAGTGGCGGCCTCCTTCGTGCGGCCCAACTCCCGCTCGCAACGCATACGGCCCACCTGTGCCGCCAACGTATTGTCCGGTGACGTAGCGACTTTCTCCAATTGCTCGAACCGCTCCAGTGCACCTTCCCAACGCTTATCGCGGAAGAGCAGGTCGCTCGTTCCGAAGAGCGCACTTTCCATGAAAGCGTTGCCGGGGACGTTCACCACTTCTTCCAAGTCCACAAGCGCAGCTTCGCTTTGGCCCGCGCGGTATTCGCAATCGCCTTTGTAGAAGTGAGCGTTCAGTGCGTAACCGCCGTTCGGGTACTTCGCCAAGTAGCTTCCGAATGCACCAATGGCCTCCGCGCATTTGTCGTTGTTGTAGAGCAACTCCGCGCTGCGGTAGTAGTTCTCATCCAATTTCAATGAGCCTTGGTCCACGAATGACAAGCCACCGACGTACGTCTCCCATTCCGACACACGCCCGGTCTCCACGTAGATCGCTTCGATACTGGCCAATGCATCGGCGCTTGCTTCGCGTGTCGGGTACTTGGCAACGATGGCCTTGAAGTCGGCCAAGGCCTGCTCGTTGTTGCCTTCGCGCTTTCTGATCAGCGCACTCTGTAGCATGCTCTTGTGCACGAACGGACACTCACCATGATCGTTGATCACCTGTTGGTAATAGGTGAGCGCCTGCGCATCATTGTCCAAGCGGATGTATGATTCACCCAGTTGATACTTCGCATCCGGCGCAAAGCGCGAGTTCTTGTTATCGGCAAGCAGTTTCTTCAGCGTTTCGATCTTGCCGTTGTGGTTGCCTGCCAACCCTTGGCAGAGACCCTTCTGGAAGAGTGCATAGTCGCGGTCTTTGGTACCGCTCCGCAAGGCATCATCATACCACGTGATCGCTTGGGCAGGATCCTTCGTAACGAAATAGCTGTCCGCAATACGCAGCTTGGCATCAGCGCGTTGGTCGGCGTTTCCAGCGTTGGTACCAACGAAACGCCGGAAGCTCGTCGCCGCATCGGCATAGTCCTTCATCTTGAAGTAGCAATAGCCTTGGCTGTAGCCGGCCTGCTCGTACAGATCGGTGGCGTAGGCGCCGCTCCCATTGCGCAACACATCGTACTTGCGCAAGGCCGCAGCGTAATCCTCTTCGGCATAAAAGCACTCCGCCGTCCAGTAGTGGCATTGCGCGTTGAGGTCCTTGTTCACCGGATACTTCAGCGCGCGATCGAAGAACAGCGCAGCATCCTTGAACTTGCGACCGTCATACAGTTCCACGCCGCGATCGAACGCCAACTTCTGGTAGGCCTCCTGCATCGCGATGTCCTTCTGCTGGATCTTGTCCAATGCCTCCAACGCCGCCTCATAGTTGCGGGTCTTGAGGTACACGTTCAGCAAGAAGGTGTAGGCATCATCGCGTTTCGGTGAATCGGGATAGGCCTTCAGGTAATTCTTCAGGGCGATGATCGCTTCGTTGTACGGGTCGAAGCTCAATTCATAAGCGAGCTTGGCGTAGTTGAAGAGCGCATCCTCGGTCACCTTGGGGTCCTGCTTCAGGTCATAGGCTTTCTTGAATGCGGTCCTGGCGTAGTTCTTCTGGTCCAGCTTCATGTAGCAATCGCCCATGTGGTAGGCAGCCGCCTGTGCCAGACTATCGGTACCGTTGGCCACGGTCGTCAGCTGCACCATGGCCTTCTCGCAATTGCTGGTCATGTAATAGGCATGTCCAAGCACATAGCGATCCTCGCGCGTTACGCCTGCGCGCTGCACGCTCTTCTCCAAGTGCGGGATGGCCTCGGCGTACTTGCCTTGGCGGTAGTTGCTCTCGCCCAGCAAGCGGTTCATTTCGCCAATGCGGCGTTCGCCCTTGGGGTCCTCAACGATGGGTTTCGCGTAAGCATCCAACTCATCGTACTTGCCTTGCAGGAAGAGGATCTCGCTGATGTAGTGCGGCACCACATCGCCGAAGGCCTCATCCTCTTTCAACTTCTCAAAGCCCAGCAAGGCCGTCTCGAATTGGCCACGCTCGTAGTTGATGTGCGCAGCATAGTAAGTAGCCGGCGAGACATAACTCCCGGGACTTCCGGGGAGACCAGCGCTGCCATCCTTCACACGGGTGAAGTCGTTCATGGCCGCATCGGGCTTGTCTTCCATGAAGTTGGCATAGCCCCGCTTGAAGTAGTACTCCTCTTGGTCCTTCACCTCAAGGGCCAGCGGCTCCACTTTCGTTCCCCAGGCCAGGCAATCCTCCCAGCGCTTCTGCGCGAAATAGTGCCTGAACAATTCGAGCCGAACCGCTGGCACGTGCTGGCTTTCCGGGTGTGCCTCGATGAACCCCAGCATGCGCAACGGCGCATCGTTGTGGAAGAGGCGCACGGCGCATAATGCGCTCCAGAACTCGCTTTCCACGCGTGTGCCATCGTGTGGGTCGCTGATGCGGGCAGTAACACGTTCGAGCTCGGTCTGCGCTGCGCCATACTTGGCCTTATCGAACAGTTCGAGCGCATGCACCAGATCGGCATTGCGGTGTTCGAAGTGCGCGGGACGCTGGGCGCACAACACTGCCGCCAACACGAAGCCAACTGCGGAAAGGACGGATCGCTGCATGATCATGATCAAGGTCTCAAAGGTGAACGCGCACGCACGCGGGACTTGTCCGTGAAGCGGTTGACTTTTGCACGCCGATGTGTGGACGCATGTATTTCATCCCGAAGTATCGGGGGAACTGGAATGCCTGTACACTAACGAAGACCGTGCCTGTCAACGTGTGCCTGCTCGCAGCTTTGTCGATCCATACATCAAGCCGGATCGCTGACACCTTAATCTTGACCCCATGGCTGCAGAACCCATCATCGAACTGCACGGTGCGCGCATTTTCCAACGCGAGAACCTTGTACTGAACAATGTGGACCTCACCATCTACAAAGGCGAGTTCATCTACCTGATCGGCCGCACGGGTACGGGCAAGAGCACGCTGATGCGCGTCCTCTACGGCGACCTTCCCTTGACGGAAGGCGAAGGCCATAGCTGCGGGTTCGACCTACGGAAATTGAAACGCACGCAGGTGCCCTACCTCCGCAGGAAGATCGGCATCGTGTTCCAGGATTTCCAGCTGCTCACGGACAGGAACGTGAAGGCCAACTTGGAGTTCGTGATGAAGGCCACCGGCTGGACGGACAACAAGAAGATCGATGCGCGCATCCAAGAGGTATTGGACAAAGTGGGTCTTGGCAACAAGGGTTACAAGTTACCGCATGAGTTGAGCGGTGGCGAGCAACAACGTGTGAGCATTGCACGGGCCTTGGTGAATGACCCCGAACTCATCCTTGCTGACGAACCGACCGGGAATCTGGATCCCGAAACCACCGGCGAGATCCTTGACCTGATGATCGAGATCAGCCGCAGCGGACGTGCGGTGCTGATGGCCACGCACGATTACACGCACATGAAGAAATTCGGTAGCCGCGTGGTGAAGTGCGAAGAAGGACGGTTGTTGGAACTGAGCGCCGTGGCGGGGTAAGGCTCAACCCTCCTTATCCACGGGAGGAGGGTGCAAGAGTTCCACGATTCGCTGTGCGTTGCGCGCGTTGCTGAACCGATCTTCCAGGATCATCGCTCTCTTCTCCAGTGTACTTCCATTCGCAGGACGGGCCATGCAGCCTTGAATGCTCAACCGCATGGATGCGGGGTCATCGTGGATGTGACAGAGTTCCTCCAGTCCCGTGCCGTGCACCATGTGCGAGTTGCAGACCACGTGACGTCCCATGAACAAGCAGAGCAGCAGTTTCAGTTTGATGCCCGTGGCTTGGAACGTCGGTAAAACATGGACCTGAGCGGTACGCACCAATTCATGGATGCGCTCCGTGGAGATATCCTCCAGCAATTCGGCATTCGGGTGCTTCGCCACTTCCGCCTTCAACTCGCTGCTGACATCACTACCGGCGATCACCAGCTTCACATTGATCCCATTGAACACGTCACGCAACAACCAGAGCGCTGCCTTGTTGTTATCAGCTACTCCGAGCGCTCCATGGTACAAGGCAAAATCACCAAGACCATCGGGCACATCGACCTTTTCGCAGGCGTGGAAAGCAGGCACATGCACCACGTTCCGGAAGTGCTGGTTGAAGTATGCGGCATCCTTCGGTGAAATGGCGAGCACGGCATCGGCCTCGCTCAGCACCGGCTCATAGCGCTTCAGTTTCGCGGCTTCGCTGTTGAAGTAACTGCGCTTGAAGGGGCTTGATTCGACTTTCGCGAGAGCACTGTAATAGTCGTGCTCCACGTTGTGCGCCCGCACCAAGCGCCTGCGGCCGTGCAAGCGCGGATCGCCCAAGTGGTAACAACTGTGCAGTCCCTCGAACAGGATCGGGTGGTCATCCTTCAGCAACCTGTCAACCAGTTCATCGCTACGGCGGCTCACCACCACATACGGTAGGCTGCTGAGCAGCTGCAGCTTCCCCATTTGCCGCTTGTAGTAATGTACGCTGGCACAATAGCGATCCAGTTCCTTCTGCTTTCCACGGCCATATTCGAAACAGTGCAAATGCACGTTCACTCCAATGCCGTGCAACGCCTTCACCTTGTAGAACACATCGATCACGCCACCATAGTCGGGCGGCCAAGGGACATCGAGGCTAACGATATGTAGATGTGTTCCGGCCAATGCCTGCAAGCAACGCTTTCAACTTCTCCTTTTCGGCCTCACCGTCGAGCGAGGTCGCGGCGAAAGTAGCGTTCCGTGCAAGTGCCTTCAGGCGCTCACGATCGGCCATCAGCGCCCGGACCGTCGCCACGATCGCAGCGGGATCCACGCTCCGTAGCACGATCCCCGCATCATACTGTCGTACGATCGCTGCGACCTCGGGCAGGTCAGTGGCGAGCACGGGTATCCCAGCGTTCAAGTAATCGAACAATTTGTTCGGAAGGCTGAAGCGGTAGTTGAGGTTGGTGTCCTTGTCGAGCGTCAGGCCCAGGTCCGCGTTGCGCGTGAAGTCCATCATGCGCTCATAGGGCATGCGGTCGAACATGCGCACGCGATCAACCAGCCCATGCTCTTTGACCATACGTTCGAGAGTGGACCACGCATCGCCACCGCCAATGATCAGCAGCAGGCATTCCCGCAATTCCATCATCGCAAGCACGGCCTCCTCCGCACCACGTTGAACGTTGATGCCCGCACCCTGCATGATGAGGATGAACTTGTCATCCGGCAGCCCCAAACCGTTCCGCGTTGGCTTCGGGCCCAAGGCTCGTTTCATGGGAATGTTGCGGACGACGCTTACCTCGGTGCGATAGCGCTCGCGATACGCATCCGCAATGCTCCGGTTCACGGTGATCACATTGCGGAGCTTCGGGAAGATCGCTCGCTCGATCGCCAACCATGCCTTGCGCACCATCGGTCGACCAACAAGTTCCGGAACCTCGGTGTAGAACTCATGCGTGTCGTAGACAAGCTCCTTTCCACGGAGCCATGCCGCGAATCTGTTGGCCAACAACGTGTCAAGATCGTTCGCGACCAATAGATCACCCCGCGAGAAGAGCAGGAGGAAGAACAACCGCAGGTTGTATTCGGCATAGAACAGCGGCCCCTTGTTGAAGAGCAGCCGCAGGCGCCTTGTGTCATAAGGGCGTTCGAGCGCTGGGCTATCGGACCAAGCCCTCCCGACCAGCAGAACCGCATAGCCGAGCTCCTGCAAAACAGTGCATGTGCGATGCACACGATTGTCCGTGGCCAGATCGTTGGTCACACTCACAATGGCACGTTGATGCGCGGTAGGCATGCGGTCAAAGTAAACGCGACGGCACCGGTAACCTTGCACTCCGGCACATCAGCACAGAACGCATGCACTTCGATAGGGATATCGACCTCAAGCCCTTCAACACCTTCGGCATACACGCAACGGCAGATGCGTTGGGCCGCTTCACGGATGTGGCTTCATTGCGCGAAATGCTCAAAGCGACCAATGGCCTGCAGCGTTTGATACTAGGTGGGGGCAGCAATATCCTGCTGACCCAGGACTTTCATGGCGTTGTGCTGATGAATGCGATGGCCGGGATCGAACTGTTGCGCGAGGACAGCGATCATGTTTGGGTAAAGGCAGGAGCAGGCGTGGTGTGGCACGAGCTGGTGCTGTACTGCGTTCAGAACGGCTGGGGCGGCATAGAGAACATGTCGCTCATACCGGGCAAAGTGGGCGCCGCCCCGATGCAGAACATCGGAGCATACGGTGTTGAACTGAAGGATGTGTTCCATGAACTGGAGGCACTGCGTGTCGACGACGGGGAGGTCGTACCCTTCGACAAGGTCACCTGTGCGTTCGGGTATCGTGAGAGCTTCTTCAAGCGCGCTGGCAAAGACCACTTTGTGATCTTGAGCGTGACACTCCGACTGAGCAAGCATCCCACGCCCAATACCAGCTATGGCAACATCAAACAGGAACTGGAAAAGCGAGGCATCGGTTCACCGACCATCGCGGATGTGAGTGAAGCCGTGGTAGCCATACGCCGGAGCAAGCTGCCGGATCCTGCGGTGATCGGCAATGCGGGCAGCTTCTTCAAGAATCCCGTGGTGTCTGCGGAAGTCGCGGAGCACATCAAGGCGGAATATTCGGATATGCCCGGTTACCCGACCGGCGATGGCAAGGTGAAATTAGCGGCCGGCTGGCTGATCGAGAAAGCCGGCTGGAAGGGCTACCGCGAAGGCGCGTGCGGCGTGCATGCCGCGCAGGCTCTGGTGCTCGTTAACCACGGTGGCGCTGCCGGCAAGGACATCTTCGACTTGAGCACGCGCATTCTTTCGGACATCCGGAAGCGCTTCGGTGTGGAACTGGAGCGCGAGGTGAACATCCTGTAAGCGCTTGTCTCTGGCACGGCGCTGGTGAAGGCTGGCCGCGCATCTTTGCCCACCTTATCAAACGTCCATGGTCCGTTCGCGTGTTCTCCTTGCCGCCGTTCTTATTGCTACTTCCTGCCAACTCCATGCGCAGGAGAGGCTCAAGCCACTCTCCTTGTCGGATGCCATATTGAAAGCAGGGACCGATCTGGCACCGCAACGATTGCGGGGGTTGCAATGGATTCCCGGCACGGGCACCTATTGCCACATCAAGGGCGATACACTTTGGTCGGGCACCGTTGGCAAGAGTGCTGATGCACCCATCGTGAAATTGGCCGACCTCAATGCTGGCCTAGCTGAGGATGCGAAACTGAAGCGGTTCCCGGGTGTGGCCTGGGAAGGAAGCACGCAATTCAGCTTCATGCACCACGATCGTGTGTTCGTATGGGACCGCAAGAGCAGCAAACTCAGCGAGCGTTTGCGAATGCTTCCGGAAGCAGCGAACCAGGATACCGATGAAAAGCAACACCAGGTGGCCTACACGGTTGGCCAGAACCTCTACATCGCGCAGCCGGGCCAGAAGGAGAACATTGCGGTGACGGCTGATACGGTGGACGGGATCGTGAACGGGCAAAGTGTCCACCGTCAGGAATACGGCATCACCAAAGGGACGTTCTGGAGCCCCAGCGGGGATCTGCTAGCATTCTACAGGATGGACGAGAGCATGGTGACGCCATACTATGTGGAAGAGATCGGCACCAAGCCGAGCACCTTCACGAAGCTGCGGTATCCCATGGCCGGACAAACCAGCCATCACGTGAAGCTGGGGGTCTTCGATGTGCGGACACGCCAGACCACCTTCTTGGTAACAGGCGAGCCACTGGATCAATACCTAACCAACATCGCCTGGGATCCAAGTGGGCAATTCGTGTACATCACGCACTTGAACAGGGCTACCGATCACCTGCGCTTGGTTCAATACGATGTGAAAACCGGTGCGCCGATAAAGACACTTCTGGAGGAAAAGAGCGACAAGTGGTTGGAGCCGTTACATCCCGCGCATTTCCTTGAGAAGAAAGGAGGCCAGTACATCTGGTGGAGCGTGCGCGACGGCTGGCAGCACCTCTACATGTACGATCTCAAGAACGGCCTCTTGCGCCAATTGACCAAAGGGGCATGGACGGTGACAGAGCTTCTTGGAACCGATGACAGAGAGGAATTCGTGTACATCCAAGGCACCGCCCCGGATGGCACCGGAACCGCGCTGACGGACATGGGCAGCTGTGAGCTGCATCTCTATCGCGTTGAACTGTCGACCGGAAAAACCGAACGCATTACCAAGGAAGCTGGCACCCATCGGTGCCAAGTGGACGGTGGCCACGTTATTGACCAGTGGAGCAGCACCAGCGTTGCCAACCGCACACAGCTGGTGGATGCGCGCAACGGACAAGTGTTGAAGATCCTCGTGGACAGCAAGGACCCCTACACTGGATACTCCGTCGGCGCGGTGGAACTCTTCACCATACCGGGCGCCAACGGGGATCGACTGAACGCTCGGCTGATCAAGCCCAGTGGCTTCGACCCAGCGAAGAAATACCCTGTGATCGTGTACGCATACAATGGACCGCACGTGCAACTGGTCACCAACTCGTTCCTCGGTGGAGCTTCGCCGTGGATGCTGCATGCCGCCAGCCGAGGATATCTGGTGTTCACCGTGGATGGACATGGTAGCGAGAATCGCGGTCTCGCCTTCGAACAGATCATTCATCGTCGCTTAGGTGCCGTGGAAGTCGAGGACCAAACAGCCGGTGCGGAATACCTGAAGACGCTTCCATACGTGGATGGCGAACGCATGGCGATCCACGGATGGAGCTATGGCGGCTTCATGGCAACGAGCCTGATGCTGAAGAAGCCCGACCTGTTCAAAGTGGGTGTTGCCGGTGGCCCCGTCATGGACTGGGCGCTATACGAAGTGATGTACGCGGAGCGGTATATGGACACCCCTGCCGAGAATCCGGAGGGCTACGCTGCGAGTATGCTCACCAATAAAGCCGACCAACTCAAGGGCGACCTGTTGCTGATCCACGGAACACTGGATGACACGGTGCTGCGCGAACACAGCCTGAGTTTTCTCAAAGACTGCGTGGACAAGGGCGTACAGGTGGATTACTTCGAGTATCCGGGACATGCCCACAACGTGCGCGGTAAGGACCGCCTGCACCTGATGACCAAGGTGCTTGACCACATTGACTCGAGGCTCGGTGTGAAGAAGTAACCGAGCCACCACTAAGGCATTCCTATCCCGACGGATTTCTTTGCCACCAAAGGGGACCAGCAGCCCCTTCCTTTGCGAACAACCAGATAACCGATCATTCCATGATGAAACTCGTTACCCTTTTCGCTTTGGCACCATTGGCGATCGCCGCGCAAGTCACCCACCAGGTTGAAGTTGGCGGTTCATTGCTGGACCCCAATAATCTCCCCTACTACGATCAACAGTTCATCACGATCAACATCGGGGACATCGTGCAGTGGAACTGTATAAGTGGTTCGCATAACGTGTATGCCCAGTTGGACATGTTCCCTGACAATCCGGATGGGTTCAGCAATAGCGGCATCACCGTGAATTCACCTTGGACCTTCTCGCACACCTTCAATACCGCAGGCGTTTGGGATTACCACTGCACCGGCGAGTTCAATGGGGCCTTCCACTCCACCACCCAATTCGGTACGATCACCGTTTTGGACCCGAACAGTGTTGCACCCGTGGCAGGTAGCAAGGCCATTTCATTGTACCCGGTGCCCGCGGACGAGAAAGTGATGCTTTCGCTGAAGGGTTGCACCGGCGTGGTATCCGTCGACATCCTAGGCGCCGACGGCCGACTGCTCCGCACCCAGGCGGTTCAGGACAATCGGGTGAACACCGTGAACCTCGTTGGCCTGCCTTCGGGACAGTACTACTTGGTGATGGACCGCGGTCGTCGCGCTGTCATCAAGCCGTTCGTGAAGCTGTGATCACTGCGCCGTGCGCACCAAGGCAACGGAACTCTTGGTACCGTCAGCCCCGGTGAACACCGCACGGTAGGTGCCGGGCGCCAATTTGCCCAGTGGTGCATCGAAGGCCTGCTTGCCCTGTGCGAGCGGGCCTTCGTGCAATCGGTAAATGATGCGTCCCATCGCATCCACCAGATCCAGCCGAATACTTCCGGCACTGTGGTTCTGCACCCAAACCCGCGTATCCCCTTCGGATGGCACGGGGTAGGCGAATAGCTGGGCGGACGGAACGGCGCGCTCCTCCAACGATACGTTGTTGTTGTAGGGCACGGCAAGCGTGGCCACAGTCCCGATGCTCAGTTTGGTAAGATCGCTCCACATGGTTTGCGTGAGGTATTGTAGCAGATCGGTCGGTGTGTGATAGTGCGGGTTGCCGTCGTTATCGAAATCCTCGATGACAAGGATGGCGCCGTAACCTTCGGTCCAGAAACTGGCGTGATCGCTATACGTGGCGCCCGGGTTATTGATGGCTAAGTTGATGTTGAGGCCGTAATCAGTATTGACCGCAAGAGCCGTGTCCTTGATGGCAAGGCTGTTCGCGACCGGTCGCGTGTGGATGCGTGCAAGTCCGTCGCCGTTGCCATCATAAGCAATGGCATCCATATTCACCACGGCATGGATCGTATCGTCGTTGGCGGCGGAAACCCCAGCGTAGAAGAGGCTGCCGATCTTCCCTTGTTCCTCCTCATCCCATAGAGCGAATACGATGGTGTGTTCGAAGGTGTACGGTGCAAGGATCCGTGCAGCTTCCAGCACGCTGCACGTTCCACTGCCGTCATCATCGGCGGCCGGCGCCGCCGCAATGCCCCCGGGCATGGCGTCGTAGTGCCCGCAGAGGATCACTCGACTTCCGGGGTAGAGCGCACCGGTTTTTTCGGCCAGCACATTGAACCCGGTTGCACTGAACGACTGCGCTGTCGGCGCATAACCGAATCCGGTAAGTTTCTGTTGCAGCCATGCTTGGGCAACAGCATTACCCGCGTTCAACTTGTGGCGGCTTACGATCGTCTCGGGACCGTTACCCACATCCACGGTTGTTTCGCCGCTCAGCTGACTAACGTAGCTGACAAGACTGTCAGTGCTCACTGCATTAAGGAAGACTTGGATGACGGGGTTCTGGGCTGATGTTGACCCGACCGCCATAAGCAGCAAGAACAGCAAGATGTGTTTCATGCCGCCAAGATCGCGCAATGGAATGCACCCTCAAACGGACAGACCTCAGTAGCTCATCGTCATGCCCACGCCCAAGCCCATATCACTATCGTAGTGCGCCCTTATCGCCCACGTTTTGTCCAGCACATAGCGCAGGCCGGCCATGTATTCCAGGTCGGTGTTGTACATCAGGTCCATGCGCATGCGGGGCGTGAGCGGGATGTCTTCGCGCATCAATTGTGACCGCAATTGGCCATCGGTGTCGATGCGCACGTCAAGGACCAGGAGCATCGGCAGGGTGTACTGGAAGCCGATGTGCCCCACGCTCCGGCTGTTCTTGGTGTTGGTCTGCCCGAAGAGGTTGTCCTCCGGATCGTTGCCGCCGTGTCCTTCGCGTGTGCGCCAGTCCAGGCCCACGTTCACGAACAGCCATTGCATCTTGCCGAAGTAGCGACCGAAGTGGGTCTCCACTTCCTGGCCGTGTTCCTCCATGTAGCCCAAGCGCCATTCGCTCTGCAGGTTCCAGCGTTTGTTCATGTACATGGCCTCGCCGTCGTTGCCGTTCGTGGCGAAGTCGTTCTGTACCATGAAGTGCCATTCCTTGTCGTCGCGGGAGAACAGGCGCGCGGCTTTCTTCACATCGGGCAGTTGCGGGTTCGGCGGGGTGTTCTCGTAAGTGAACACACGGCCCATGCCGCTCATCATGTGGTAGAGGATGTGGCAGTGGAAGAACCAGTCGCCCGTTTCGGTGGCGGCGAACTCGATGGTGTCCGTCTCCATGGGCATGATGTCGAGCACGTTCTTCAGCGGCGAGTGGTCTCCCTGACCGTTCACCACCCGGAAGAAGTGGCCGTGCAGGTGCATCGGGTGCCGCATCATGCTGTTGTTGTAGAGGATGATGCGCACGTTCTCGCCCTTGCGGATCAGGATGCGGTCCGTCTCCGAAACGGTCTTGTTGTCGATGGCCCAGAGGTAGCGGTTCATGTTTCCGGTGAGCTCGAAGCGCATCTCCTTTACGGGCCCGGGCGGCAGCGCGGTGCTGGTGGGTGAACGCAACATGGCGTAGTTGAGCGTGACGATGTTGGACAGCGCATTGCTGTTGTATTCGTCACCACCATGGGAATGTCCTGCACCTTCAACGGGTGTCGCATCCTTCGAGCCGGTGATCTCCGGGTACATCACCACGTTCATGTCCATCTGCTGGAGGCTCATGTTCATGCCCATGTCGTCGAGGTCGCCGTTCATCTTCATCATGTCGTTCATCATCTCCATCCCTTCGAAGTACTTCAGTGGCTGGAGCGGTGCAGCGAGCTGTCGGATGCCGCTGCCGAGCCACAAGGAGGTGGAGCGTACGCGGTCTTCGCTGGTGGCCACCAGTTCATAGGCCGTGCTGTCCGCCGGTATGGTCACGATGATGTCGTAGGTCTCGGCGATGCCCATGATGAAGCGGTCGACCTCCACCGGTTCCACATCGATGCCGTCGCTGGCCACCACGGTCATCTTCCCACCGGCATAAGTGATCCAGAAGTAGCTGCTCGCCCCGCCGTTGATGAGCCGCACGCGCACGCGCTCGCCAGCCTTGAACTGCGGCGCTTCGTCCACGGGTTTGCCGTTGGCGAAAAGGAGGTCGTAGTAGACATCGCTCACGTCCATGGCGTTCATGCGTTTCCACTCGTTGGTGAGCTTCACGCCGAGCGCGCCGTCCTTGATGGCATCGCTGTAGCTCTGCACCGTGCCCGGTCGGATCTGGTGCTTCTTGATCGCACTCCAGTCGTTCGCGCTGTGCAGGCGGCGGTGCACCTCGAAGGGCTTCATGTCCGTCCACTCGCTCAGGATAAGCACTTGCTCGGGCATGGGCTCCGCGTTCCGCTTGTGGATGATGAGCGCGCCGTGCATACCGTTCTGCTCTTGCAATTTGGTATGCGAGTGGTACCAGTATGTGCCGCTCTGCACCACCGGGAATTTGTACACCTGCGTTTCACCGGCTTTGATGGGTGCTGTGGTGAGGTAGGGAACACCATCCAGCTCATATGGCAGGATGATGCCGTGCCAGTGCAGGGAGGTCTCTTCCTTCTCCATGGCATTGTGTACGACTATCAAAGCCGTGTCGCCCTCGGTGAAGGTGAGCGTGGGCATCGGCATCTGCCCGTTCACCGTGAAGGCCTTGCGCGCCTTGCCCGTGTAGTTGACGATGGTATCCCGGATGGTGAGGTCATAGCGGTTAGTGCGCGGAGTGAAGTCGCCGCTCGGCACCGAGGTGCCCAATGCGCGTGTACCATATCCGTCCTGCGCAGTGGCCAAGTCTCCGCTCAGCAGGAAGATCAACAGGGCGATCAACTGGATCGCGATGCGGAGGAAGCGAAGCAGGTCCATGGGGCGTGATCGCGGGCATTACTTCGTGATGGTCTCCTTGACGCTGCCACAGGTGAGCATCATCGAACCATAGAACGGGTTCTTGATGCCTTTCTCCTGGCTCAGCCAGTCCGCGCCGCCCTCGTACATGGGGCAGTGGTCGTAATAGACCGGCTCCGGGCGCGGCGCGACTTTCACCAGCGCGAGGATGGGTGCTGAGAGTTCGGCGAAGGCCTTGCGCTGCGCCTCGATGTCCGTCTTCGAAGCGATGCCCGCGCTGATGTTCGCGAGCGGCTCCATCACCTGCATCCAAGCACCATGCAGTTCAGGACCCATGCGCTCCATCTGCACGGCCTTCACGGCAGCGGACAATTCGGAAGCATGGGCCGCAGCCTTCTTCGCATCCGAAGCCACGAGCGCGTCCTTCAGAGCGAAATAGGCGGTGAAGAGACCATTGAACTGATCGGACTTTGGGTTCGCCGGTACTTGCGCCGCAAGCGTATCGGGGGCAGTGCTGCCATGTTGCGCATGGTCCGTGCCCATGCCTTCATGCCCGGCATGTTCGACCGGAGTCGTGGTCAACGGCGCCTTCTTGAACGTGCGCACGTATTGGCAGCAACCGGGCAGCGCGGCATAGGCGGCATCGGGAGCGAGGTAGCGTTCGCTGTCATAACCCGCGTAGGCGATGCGTTGCAGCACGGCATCCATGCTGGTGCGTGTGCTGTCGAAGGTGATGCGCGCGGTCTTGGCGTCCACATCCCAATCAGCTTCCGCTTCGCCCTTCACGAAGGCCACAGACTCAATGGTCTTCTCGCACATGGGGCAATCGCCATCGATGCGCACGGTGGTGCTCTGCGCGTTCTTGATCCCGCCAGGGCGGGAGGGTTCCTGGGCGCTGCAACTGCTGAAGAACAGCAGCGATGGTAGCGCGATGAGGGAGAGGAGGGTTTTCATGATCGTTGGAGGTATAGGTCGTTCGGTCAATTGTCGAGCCGGGCCCAACGGAGGCGCAGGCTGTTGCTCACCACGCTCACGCTGCTGAAGGCCATGGCCGCACCGGCGATCATGGGGCTGAGCAGGAAGCCGTTGATGGGATACAGGATACCGGCCGCGATCGGGATGCCCAGCACATTGTAGATGAAGGCCCAGAAGAGGTTCTGGCGGATGAGGCTGACGGTCTTCCGCGAGAGTGTGATGGCGCGCGGGATGGCGCTGAGGTCGGTGCTGATGAGCGTCATGCGCGCCACGTCCATGGCGATGTCGCTGCCTTGGCCCATGGCGATGCTCACGTCCGCCTTGGCGAGCGCTTCGCTGTCGTTGATGCCGTCGCCCACCATGGCCACCACATGGCCTTGTTGCTGCAGGGCGGTAACGAAAGCGGCCTTGTCTGAGGGCAGCACTTCGCTGCGGAAGTCATCGATGCCCACTGCCTTTGCCACCGCCTGAGCGGTGCGCCGCGAATCGCCGGTCTGCATGAAGACCTTCACACCGGCCTCTTTCAGCCGGGCGATGGCCTGAATCGCGCTGGGCTTGATGCGGTCTGCGATGGCCACGGCGGCACGCACTTCTTTCGCATCGGCGAACCAGATCACGGTGTGCGCGGCTTCCTGCCAGGTCCGCTCCCGTTCGCGGTAGGCACCCTCGACAACGATGCCGTTCTCTTCGAGCAAGCGCTCGTTGCCGACGTACCAGATGGTTCCGTTCACCGTGGCTTTCACGCCCTTGCCGGTGAGGCTTTCGAAGCCGGTTACCTCTGGTGCTTGATGAATGCCGATGGTGTGCAGGTGGCGTGTCACCGCTTCGGCCAAGGGATGCTCCGATCGGGACTCGATGGCGAGCAGCGCTGCGGCGGCTTCCTGGTCGTCGAGGCCTACGGCCTCCACCACATCCGGCTTGCCTTCGGTGATGGTGCCGGTCTTGTCCAGCACGATGGCGGTGATCTTGCGTGCGCGCTCCAGGCTTTCGGCGTCCTTGATGAGGATCCCGTTCTCGGCGCCCTTGCCCATGCCGGCCATGATGGCGGTGGGCGTGGCAAGACCCAGTGCGCACGGGCAGGCGATCACCAGCACGGTGACCATGGCCAACAGTCCTTGGGTGAACGCATGCTCGCCTCCGAAGACCCACCACACGATGGCGCTGAGAAGCGCGATGCCGATGACGATGGGCACGAAGACGCCCGCGATCTTGTCCACGAGCTTCTGCACGGGCGCCTTGCTGCCCTGTGCGTCCTGCACGGTGCGCACGATCTGCGCCAGCAATGTGGCGGCACCGACCTTGCGGGCCCTCATGCGCAAGCTGCCCTTCTGGTTGATGGTGCCGGCCAGCACCTGCGCGCCCACGAGCTTCGCCACGGGCACCGGTTCACCGCTGAGCATGCTCTCGTCCACGTAGCTCTCGCCGCCGATCACCTCCCCGTCCACCGCGATGCTCTCGCCGGGACGCACCACCAGGATGTCGTCCACGTTGACATCGGCGATGTGCACTTCACTGGTCTGACCGTTGCTCCCTTCGCGCAGCACGGTGCTGGGGCGCAGGCCCATCAGTTTCTTGATGGCGCTGCTGGTCCCGGCCTTGGCGCGTTCCTCCAGGAACTTGCCGAGCAGGATGAAGGTGATGACCACCGCCGCCGCCTCGAAGTAGACGTGGGGCATCAGCCCGCGGCTGGTCCAGAACGAAGGATAGGTCGTGTTGAAGACGCTGAAAACATAGGCCACGCCCGTGCTCAGGGCGACCAGCGTGTCCATGTTGGCGCTGCGGTGTTTCGCCTGCTTCCATGCGTTGATGAAGAAGGAGCGGCCGAAGACGAGCACCACCGGCGTGCTCAGGCCCCACATCACGAAGTTGGCCCAGGGCTCGTGCATCATGAACATGCCGATGATCACCAGCGGTGTGCTCAGTGCGATGGAGGCCCACAGGCGTTGCTTGAGCGAGGTCATGCGTGCGCGCTGGATCGCCTCCAGGTCGGCGGTCGCCTCGCGCTCTTCGCTGATGAGCAGGTCGTAGCCGATGCTCTGCACCACCGCGCGCATGCGGCGTTCATCGATCACACCGGGGACATACTCCACGTGCACCGTGTTGGTGGCTAGGTTGACGGCGGCGTTCAGCACACCGGGCTGGGCCAGCAGCATGCTCTCCACACTGCTCACGCAGCTCGCGCAGGTCATGCCGGTCACGGGAAAAGTGCGCCTCAGGGTGGGCACATCGTACCCGTTGTCGCGGATGGCCTTCACCACATCGCGCACGGCCTCCACAGGCGTGGTGCTCTCGATCACTGCGCTGCGGTTGTTCAGTTCCACATGGTGGGCGGTCACCGAGGGTACGGTCCCCAGGGCCTTGTCCACGATCAGCGCGCAGTGCTCGCTGTCCATGTTCTCCACGGGCAGTACCAGGGTGCTTTTCTCGGCGGTCATGTCCAACGGTGGTTAAGCGGCTTGGGCGATCAGGCCGTAGCCGGCGGGTTTGAGGGCGTTCAGCAGATCGTCAACGGTCAAGGAGCCCTTCACCACCTCGATCTCGGCCTGCTTGTCCACATGGTCCACGCGGGCGCTGATGATGCCCGGCAGCTTGTTCAGGATGTTGCCCGCGCTGTTGGCGCAACCGGCGCAGGTGACACCGGTGGTGGTGAAGCGATGGTGCTCGGTGGCGACGTTGTATCCGGCCTGGCGGATGGCGGCCACCGCTTCCCGCACGGCCTGAGCGGGCGCGGTGCTGGTCAGGTGGGCGGCATGTTCGTTGAGGTCCACTTCGGCGCCTGCGATGGCGGGTACCGTGCGGATGGCCTTCTCGACGCGCAGCGCGCAATGCGGGCTATTCACGTCCAGGAGCGGGAGGGTGATGTTCGTGTTGTCCATGGTCGTTCGTTCTTGACGGCACAAAGCACCGGCGACCAAGGACCGTAGGCGTTACATCCTGACCGGAAAGCTTTGTATCAGCCCACTCGATCAAGTGGGGTGCGCCCGACACCAAGTTGTTTGAACGTCGACGGCGTCATTCCTGTGAGCTTCTTGAACTGCGTGCTGAGGTGCGCCACACTGCTGAAACCGGTGCGGTCGGCGATCTCGCTCAGCGTAAGCTCGTCGTATTTGATGAGCTCCTTCACACGCTCGAGGCGCTGCAAGAGGAAGAACTGCTCGATGGTGATGCCTTCCACCTGCGTGAAGAGCGCTGTGAGACCGGAGTATTCCTTGTGCAGTACCGCACTGAGATGATCGCCCAGTTTCACCCGGCCCTGCATATCGCCATCGTGGTGCACCAGCTTCACGATCGCCGCCTTGATGCGGGCGATGGTCACGGCGTCGCGATCATCCACCAGTTCGAAGCCTTCCACCCGCAACGCGCCGCGTAAGGCATCCAGCTCGTCGGTCAAAGGTTCGCGGAGCAGTTCCACCTCTCCGAGTTCGATGCGCTTCACCGGCAAGTGCTGCCCATCGAACACACGCGCCACGGCCGACTTGCACCGGTCGCAGACCATGTTGCGGATGGTAAGTAAGGGACCCATGCACCGCACTCACCTCTTCGTGAAACGCGCTGTCCGTTGTTGGCCGTTCGCATCGGTAATACGCAGCAGATACGGCGCTGGCGCAAGCGCACGAACATCCAGTTGCGAAGCACTAAGAGCAACCGAGAGATGCACACGACCGTGCAGGTCGACAACCTCTGCCAAGCCTACTATGATGCCTTCAATGAACAAGTGGTCGCTGACCGGATCCGGGAAAATGCGCATGGCCTCCGGAGTGAATGCTTGCACGCCAACATCGTTGGTAAGTGTTGCCTTTCTGTAGCGCACCTGACCCGTAGCCAGTTCGCTCCAAACAATGTGGAAGGCTCCGTCAGCATATGCGATGTCAGGCGTCTTCTGGGCACCCGTGGCATCAAGGTTCACCGTATCCGGTGCGCTCAGCCCAATGGGACCGGTAACGCTCCAACTGAAGAGTATCTCGTGCTGTCCACCCATGCTCTGCTGCCATACTATTCCAAGCGTATCACCGCTTCCTGCTATCCTTGGGAAGTTCTGTTGCAACATCTGCATCTGGCCGGGGTGCACGTTCCACTGAGCACCCAGCGATAGGTCAGACGCAAGAGCATTACCGACGTACACCTTCGTGCCGTTGTTCGCACCGCTCATCCACACATAGCGCAAGGAGTCGCCATCGAGGTAGCCATCGGGGCCACTGCTCGGGCAAGAGTTCAGCGGCCACCCTGTAGTATCGATCTCGGTTCCAACCGGGAATGTGGCGCCGCCATCACCGGACGATGCGCCCCACATGACCCGGATATTCGGACCGGCGTTGCGGTACAGAGCGACCACGTTGCTGCCTTGCACCACCACTTGGTTGGGACAGCAATCGCATACATCGCCGGGTGCGAACGGGGTGCTCACCTGCACAGGAGACATGAAGCCGCCTCCCATCATATGTGATACCACTTGGCGGGCACCGAAGTAGCCGCTGTCGAACTGCATGTACTGCACCAATGGCGCATCAGGGTCATCGA
>CADECG010000044.1:0-5756 GCA_902825795.1 uncultured Bacteroidota bacterium | reverse complement strand
CTCCTGATCACTTCTTCTCGAAGCGCGTAGTACCCAGCGCACCCGTTGCATTGGTCAATTGCAGCACGAACATGCCGGGTTGTAGCAGCGACACGTCCAGCTTGCCTGCCACGAGTTGCACATTCATCACTTCACGACCTTGCAGGTCGAGGATGCGGGCGTTGGTCCAATCGGCCTTATCGAAGTTGAGGATATCGACAACAGGGTTCGGGTGAATGACCACATCCGTTGAGTTCACCTCATTGATGCCAACACCCGCAACGAGCGCTGCTTCTATGGCGGCGAGGATATCGGGGTTATCACTGTCGCTATGACCTTGTTCGCTGTAGAACACATCGTGCGCCGCACCACCTACCACCGCGATGGTCGGCATGCCCATACCACCGTAGTGCGTTGTTTGTGCGCTCATGCCTGCGAACACGGTGTGCGTGAACCCATTGGTGTTCTTCCAGTCGTTCATCTGGGTGCAAGTGATACCGTTGGTGAAGCCGATGCTGTACAGCTTCACACGGCTTGGGTCACTCACGTTGGGCAGCACATTGTTCTTGAGACTATTGCCGGCGGTAACGCAGGGTTGGCAGCCCATCATTACCAGTTCGATGATCACCACATCACCGGCCTCGAGTTCGGTAAAGAGGTTATGGCTCACGCCATCGCAATCGTTGGCGGTGAAATCCAGTGCAGTGGTTTGCGCGGTTGCCGAAGCAAGGCACGCAGATGCGAGAATAACGGAGAAGAGCTTTTTCATGTGAACGTTGTTTTGGTTTCCAGTTGTGATGTGAAGTGAAAGGCAGTATCGAAAATCTTGTGTCCGTGGTTCAAGGTTGGACGATCAGCGTGGTTGCCAGCGGCACGTGGCCGCGGGCGGTGATGCGCAGGACATAGTGCCCCGGGGCGACCACCGGCAACACGATGGAACCGCGACCATCACTGAAAACGGTTTGTTCCAAAAGCACCGTGCGACCCAAGGCATCAGCCAGCGCAACCGTGCACCGGCCCTCGAGCCCTTCGGCTTGCAGTCGAAGCGGGCCATCGGCGTACGGTTGCGGCCAAACGGTCAAGCCGACCTGATCGGTCATCAGTTCGCCAACGGCATTGGGATCGATCACGAGGAATTGCCCCATCATACCCTCGTCCTCGTGCATGAGCAGATGGCAGTGGTACATGTACGGCATATCCGGATCGGCGAAATCATCGAAGCGCGTGATCACACGCGCGCTGCCCATGGCAGGCACGAAGACCACATCCTTCCACCCGCTTTCCCAAGGCTCCGGCGGCAAGCCGTTGCGATCGAGGATATTGAACTGGATGTCGTGGATGTGGATCGGGTGGCCCACCATTGTGTTATTGATGAACTCCCAGATCTCGGTGCTGCCCAATTGCACAACTTCGTTGATCACATCCATGTCCATCAGCGCGCCATTGATCTCGAAAGGGCCTTCGATCATTTGCATGGCCCCCATGCTTTCCGGTTCAATGTTGAACGGACGCGTTACATCCACATCGGCCGTGTTGAATGCATTGGTGGGCACGAGTGCTGTGGGCACAACGAGTGTGCCATCACCAGTGGGCGCTCCAACGGCGAAGGTGACCAGTGCGAAGTCCGCACCGTTCAGTGCGTTCAGGTCATATCCATCGAGCGTTGCCATACCGTTGCCGACCTGCTCGGCGCCAATGATGTCATCGGGCAACTCGCTCCCGTAACTCATCAACTGGAACGACTGTCCTTGCTGCCCTCCAAGGTCCACAAGCAGTTCAGCCCGTTCCCCGGGCATCAACTGTAGGCGGTTCAAGGTGACAGGTGCAGCCAGCAACCCACCATCCGTGCCAATGACATGGAACTGAAGTGCGTTACTGAAACCCAACAAGAAGGTGCGCTCACTGGAACCGTTCAAGCAGCGCAAGCGCACCACTTGGGCGGGCAATTCCTTCCACGCATTGCGCACACCATTGGCCAGCACTACGCTGTCCAAGCCGGTGTGCAACGCGACTTGGCCGCTAACGATCGCCTTCGTTTGAAGGATCAACGGTATGTCATCGACCCCGTATGTCCTGGGCAAGTCGAGGGCCGCCTCCTGCGCATCGCGAACGATGATCATACCGGCGGCACCTAAACTCACCTGGTAGTCGGTAAGGCCATGGCCGTGCGGGTGGTACCAGAATGTTGAAGCGCGATCCATCACCGTGAACGATGGCGACCATGTTGTGTTGGGCAGGATCACCGAATGCGGCCCACCGTCGTTCGCGGGGCTCACATGCAGGCCATGCCAATGCGTGGTGGTCAGGTCGGGCAGCGTATTGGTGACGTTCAAAGTGATGGGTTCGCCCTGCTGGAGGATCAAGGTGGGGCCGAGCAGATCGCCATTATAGCCGTACGTGGCCACCACCTCGCCGGGATGGAACTCCTGCGTGCCTTCTTGCAGCGCCAGTTGGATCAATGGACCGGTTAACGTATCGGGAATGGGGAGCGGCGTCTGCGCTTGGGCCCAAATGCACCCGATGAGGAGCGATGTACAAACTGAGGCACGGGTCATAATGGTTCAATTTTTTCGGATATAGGCATGGGAACATGGACCACCATAGAGCACGCGCATCTTCTCCGGCTTGTCTTCGAAGAATGTATCGGCCACGAGGCGTACCGCAGGATTGGAATCGTTGCCGTGGATCGTAACATCGGGAACATGGTAGTCCATAAGGATCAGTATTGCACCGCTTGACAGGCGCGGATAAACGTGCTTCAGTGAATGTACAAGCAACTCGGCATGCTGGTATACCCCGCCCCCGGTCCCGAGATCGATGTGCGCGAACGCAATGGATGCGGGGAGCTGTGCGGGCAGCAGCGCAAAGAGGTCGCCCTCGTGCACGATCGGCATCGGCAGCCCGCAATCCTTCATGCGCTGCTCGAACTGGCTACGGATGTTTCTGGTACTGCCCAACTCCATATCGAACCGATCGTACACCAAGAACCTGCGCTCAGGCGCCAGCCGATGCAGAAGACTTCCGAAGACCGCTGAGGTGCTGCCGCTGTAACAACCCAATTCCACGAAGTCGCCCTGTACATCGCGATCGATCAGATCGGTAATGAGCAATTCGAAGTTCCCGATCTGCTCCAAGCTCACCATATCCTCGCGGTGGTTGAAGCGTTTCTTGATATCGACGGGCGAACGGAGCTTGGCGAGCAACTTGTTCATATAGCTCACCCATGGCGACATCACCCATCGAGCGGTACCGGGCAAATTGTTCAAACCGAATTCGGGATCCTTTGACATGACAACAACCGGGGTTTATTGGAAAACGACACAGCCCGATGCCGGGAAGCATCGGGCGCACTCTACTGGGGATCTCAGATCCTCAGGCTTCCAATAAAAACGAGGTCGGTCGATCGCGCCTTAGGCGGCCCTCGATCAACGAAGTGCCCAGTGGTGGGCAACGGGCCGAGCGCCGGAACAACACAAACGGCAGGGGTCCACGCCAATTCCGGCACCGACGGAACGGGCACGGTTTTATCCGGATTGAAGAGCAGTTGATCCACCGAAGCGCTCATGAACACGCAGCAATTCGGCGTGATACAGGGGCGGTCACCGGCAGGGACATCGGTGCCAGGACAGTTGACCGGTGTGAACCAAGACGTAACGCTCCGGCCGCTGCTCAGGCAATCCATGCGATACAGCACAGGCATCAACGCGCTCCACGCAACCAACGCAATAAGTCCCATCGCAAAGCTGCGACGCACTCGTTCAACGCGGTTAAGGGACATGGTGCGCCAAACGTAAGGCCATCCATTGGCGCGCCGACGCGACCAAAGCCGTTGATCCTTGCAAGGCAAAGGCATGGCTCGCAACATCCCGGTTTGGGGTCTATCTACCCCGTTAGTACGTGCGCTGATCAGGGTCCAGTCACGTGCAAGTGAGTGGGACGGTAGCTATCTGAACTTCCCGAATAAGGTGGCTTGGTTCTCGTTGACTTGGTAGAAGAAAACCAACCAACCCGTGCACCATGCATAAGGAACACAACGACTGCATTCAGGCCTGCCAGACCTGTGCCAACGAATGCGAACACTGCGCCACCGCCTGCTTGAGCGAAGCCGACGTGAAGATGATGGCCGATTGCATCCAGTTGGACCGCTATTGCGCCGACCTGTGCCGCATGGCCGCCGCCTTCATGGCGCGCGCTGATGACAAGATCGGCGACAGCATCGCCCACCGCCTCTGCGCCCTCTGTGCCGAGGTGTGCGACCAATGCGCCAAGGAGTGCCGCAAGCACAACAACGAGCATTGCAAACGTTGCGCTGAAGCCTGCGAGGCTTGCGCCAAAGCGTGCCGCGAAATGGGCGTTGCTGAAATGGCCCACAACTGAACCGACCATGCCTCGCGCTCCTGTCCATTGATGGGAGCGCATGGGCAGGTATTACACGAACAATGCAACCCCAACGAACCATGAAGACCTTTTCAACCTCAATGCTGGGTGCCGCGCTAACGCTCGCGCTCATCACCATGAACCCATGGACATCGCGCGCTCTGGCGCAACATGACCATCCACACACGGCTACCACTGCGATGCCACAAGATCCGGTGTACAGTTGCCCCATGCACCCGGAGGTGACGGGCAAAAAGGGCGACCTGTGCAGCAAATGCAAAATGGCCCTGGTGGCGCCCAAGGATGCGGCCGTTGTGGGCATGGGTATGCACTGTTGTCCGATGCACCCGGAGGCAATGGGTGCCAAGGATGCCAAGTGCCCGCATTGCGGTATGGCCATGACCAAGGCCATGTACTGCTGCCCCATGCACCCCGAGACGATGGGGGCCAAGGATGCCAAGTGCGCGCATTGCGGAATGGCCATGACCCAGCCAGCCGCCATCTACGCATGCCCCATGCACCCGGAGATGACCGGCGCGAAAGGCGCCAAGTGCAGCAAATGCGGCATGGCCATGACCGAGGCGAAAGTCACGGCTACGCACGCCTGCACCATGCACCCGGAAGTGACGGGCAAGGCAGGCGACAAGTGCAGCAAATGCAGCATGGCGCTTACACCGGTGAAGGCGAAGTGAGGGCGGAGCTGAAAGGCTGAACACAAAACGTGGACGCCGCAAGCCATCACGTTCGTGGTGGCTTGCGGCGTCCCAATTCCCAGACCCTTTGTTCTTCTCATCGGACATTGTATCCGCATTCCTACGGAGGGTCCTATCCACGTGCAAGGTCCTCGCTGTCCCGGATGACATTGGTCCGGTGCTCACAGCCTGAGTATCCGCACAGCCCCGCGCAACACCAAGGCGAACACCACAGTGCCTACGACAAGATCAGGCCAATGGGTGCCGGTAAGCGCAACGAGCCCTGCTGCCACCATCACGCCCACGTTCACTTTCGCATCGGTGCTGGTGAAGATCCAGGAGGCTTGCATGTGCGCTTCGCCATCCTTTGCCTTGCGCAGCAGGTACAGGCACACAAGGTTGCCCGACAGCGCGCAGAGCGATACCACCAGCATCGTCAATGGTTCAGGCATCGCCTCATGCAGGAAAGTGCGGCGCAACACTTCGGCAAAGCCCAGCATCGCCAACCCCAGCTGGATGTAGCCGCTGATGTGCGCCACCCGTCGCTTGTGTTCCACGGCCTTGCCTATGGCCGCCAGCGCGAGGCCATACACGAAGGCATCGGCCAGCATGTCCAGTCCATCGGCTACTAGGCCAATACTGCGCGCCAGCCAGCCAGCGATGGACTCCGCGATGAAGAAGCCCGCATTGATGGCGAAGACCCAGAGC
>CADECG010000043.1:14855-25882 GCA_902825795.1 uncultured Bacteroidota bacterium | reverse complement strand
GCTCAAGCGCCCCTCCACCGTAATGGCGCGGGTAACGTAACGTTTGGGATTGTTCAAAAAGTCGCGGAACGTAACCGACATTGCAGGGCGTGCACTGTTCCATTGGATGGGGCCGTCCCAGTTCCCCAGGTCGCCGTAGTAGTGTGTAACGCCGCCTGCGAGGCCCACTTCAAGATTGCGCTGGGCGGGGAGAAGCGCAGGAATGGTGAGGCATGCAATGAGTAGAACTCGCTTCATGATCGGTCGGGCTTGGGCGTGAAAATACACGGACAAGACGGCACCTCTCAGGAAGCGTTGCCTTCCTGTGGACAAGTCAAGCCCGCGGTCCGAATAGGGCTGTTCCGACCCGCACCATCGTGCTGCCGTTGCCGATCGCCGCGTCCAAGTCGCTACTCATGCCCATGCTCAATTCGGTGAAGTCGTCGACCGAGAAGATGCCCATGGTCCTCAATTCATTGAACAATTGTGCAGCCGTCTTGAATTCGCGAGCGGCTATCTCCGCATCATCGGTCAAACTGGCCATCGCCATGAGGCCTCTTACCCGGAGGTTGGGCCATCGACCTGCCCAATGAGGCAACGCAGCTCTCAATTCGTCCGGTGCAAAACCGTGTTTCGTTTCTTCTTGCGCCACATGTACTTGCAGGAGCACGGCGATCGTCCGGCCGAGCCCAGCAGCTCGTTTGTCCACTTCATCCAATAGTCTTTCGCTATCAGCAGAGTGGATCAGATGAACGAACGGCGCGATCGATTTCACCTTGTTGGTCTGAAGGTGGCCGATGAAATGCCACTCGATATCGTCTGGCAACTGTGGCTGCTTCTCTTTCAGCTCTTGTGGGTAGTTCTCGCCAAAGGCACGATGCCCCAGATCGTACAGCGCTTTTATTTCCGCTACTGAACGCGTTTTGCTCACCGCGATCAGCTTTATGGGTGTCGGAAGTGCCGACTTGATCCGTTCGTATCGGTCTGATAGGGAAGTCATGCGGAGATGTGAAGTTTTGCGGAACGAACGAGAACAGAATGAGGAACAGTGTTCACATCTTCACAATTCCACATCTGCTCATCACTCCAGCGGATAGATCGTCAACCCACTGCGCATCTTGGGTTCGATATACGTGCTTTTCGGCGGCATCGTCCCGTTACTGTCGGCCACCGCTTTCAATTCCTCGAAGCTGATGGGGCGCAGGTGGAACGCAACGGCGGCCTCACCCATCTTCACCATGCGTTCCAATTCAGCTGTGCCTTGTGTGCCTGGCACGAAGCGGATGTGCGGATCGGTTCGCAGATCCTTGATGCCCAGAACAGGCGCCAGTATGCAGGTGCTCAGTAGGGCAGGGTCGAGGCCGTCGGCAGGCTTGGCCCATATCGGCGGCGGTGGCAGTTGCAAGCTGTACCACCCGATGCGTGTGCAAATGAACACCTGGCCTTGGTCGGGCGAGGTGGATGGTGCGCCGTTGATCGGATGAAGTGCACCGACCTTTCCTAATTCACCGAGAAATTCGGCGGTATCCATTCCGTTGAGACTTGTCACCGCGCGGTCGAAATTCCAGATGTGCAAATGCGCACGCGGAACGATGAACGCCAAGCACCAGGCTTTCGGGTCTTCGTTCTTCGCATTGCTGCTTTCGGCCAGCCGCGCGCTGCTTGCGGTGCGGTGGTGACCATCGGCGATGTACAGCGCATCCAACGCATTGAAACATGCCTCCACTTCCTCCAGATGCGCGGTATCGTTGATCGCCCATAAGCGGTGGCGCACCCGGTCCGTGGTGCTCAGGTCCAGTTCGGGCCGCGTTAGTGCCACTCGGTCCATGGTGGCTTCCAACAGTGGCATATCTGAACTGGTCAGCAGCACCGGTTCGGCGTTAATGCCGGTCTCGCCCAAGTATTTCTCGAAGAGCGTTTCGCGGGCCGTCAGCGTTTGTTCGTGGACTTTGATGAGCCCATCGCGGTATTCCTGGACGCTCACCGCGCATATGATGCCGCGCGAACTGCGATCTTCTTGGTCCTGCTGGTAGATGTAAAAGCTGGGCAAGGCATCCTGTTGTAGGATCTTCTCCTTGCAGAACGATTCGAATTTCTTGCGCACCCGCCGGAAACGTTCGGCCTGTGTCAAGTGCATATCGCGCCCGAGATCCGGGTGAACGATGTGCAGGAAACTGTACGGATTGCTCCGCAGTTTGGCCGTCAGGTCATCCGGCGCATACTCAACGTAGCTGCGGCTCGCGACCAAGTGCGCCTTGTCAGGTGCGGGTCGCCAAGCGCGGAAGGGACGGATCTTCATCCTCCTCAGGCATCCACGCTCTGTTGCGCGTAGTGCTCGATGATGATGTCCGCCAATTCGTTGCCGATGCGGCCTTGGGCCTCGGCTGTAGCGGCCCCGATGTGCGGCGTCAAACTGATCTTCGGGTGAGCGAGCACATCGGCACGTGGTGTAGGCTCGTTGGTGAATACATCCAATGCCACGCCGCGCAGTTTTCCATTTTCCAATGCTGCCAGCAGCGCGTCCTCGTCCACGCTGCCACCACGCGCGGTATTCACCAGCACGGCACCTTGCTTCATGAGTGCAAGTTCACCACGGCCGAGCACTGGGGAACCATCCTTTTGTGCGGGTACGTGCAGGGTGACCGCATCGCTCTTCGCGAGCAGTTCGGTGAGCGGCACCATCTTCACCGCGACCCGCACCGTTTGTCCGCCGATCTCCATTTCAATGGCTTCAGCAGTGGCGTGGTTGTCGGCGTAGATCACGTTCATACCGGCTCCCAAGGCGTAGCGCGCGGTCCATTGGCCAATGCGGCCGAAGCCGATGATGCCCAACGTTTTGCCCCGCAGTTCCAACCCTTTCTCGTAGGTCTTCTTCAGATCCTTGAATTCCCCTTGGCCGCGCGCAGGCATGTGCCGGTTGCTCTCGTGCAAACCACGCATCAACGCAAAGAGGTGGGCCATCACCAGTTCGGCAACGCTGATGCTGCTGCTGGCCGGCGTGTTGAACACACGGATCCGGCGGTTGGTGGCATACTCGCGGTCGATGTTGTCCATGCCCACACCACCGCGCCCCACCAGCTTCAAGCCTGGGCACGCATCGATGATGTCCTTGCGGACCTTGGTGGCGCTGCGGACGAGCAGCACTTCCACATTCTCCTTGTTGATGTATTCGGCCAGCTTGTCCTGGGGGACGAAGTCACTGGTCACTTTGAAGCCCGCTTCAGTAAGGGCCTGTTTGCCGTTCGACGAGATGCCGTCGTTGGCGTGTACACGTTTGCTCATCCGTTCTTCTTTGCGAATTCCTCCATCACATCCACCAATGCCTGCACGCTTTCGATGGGCAGGGCGTTGTACATGCTTGCGCGGTAGCCGCCCACGCTGCGGTGGCCCCGGATGCCACTGATACCCGCTTCTTTCCACATGGCGTCGAAGGTCGGTTCCAGTTTCGCATCGGCCAGCACGAACGTCGGGTTCATGTGGCTGCGGTCTTCAACGGCCGTTGTGCCTTTGAACACCGGCAAACGATCGATCGCACCGTAAAGCAGTTCAGCTTTCGCGGTGTTGCGCTTCTCGATCGCGGCCACACCGCCCACGCGCTTCATCCACTCCATCGTAAGCATGCTCACATACACCGCGAACACCGGCGGCGTGTTGTACATGCTCTCCTTGTCGGCGTGGTTCTTCAGGTCCATCATGGGGCTCAGCTTGCGGCCGGTCTTGCCCAAGTGGTTCGGGTCGAAGAGATAAACGGTTGCGCCGGCAGGCCCCATGTTTTTCTGCGCACCGGCATAGATCAACGCGAAGTCCGCAACGTTCACCGGGCGGCTGAAGATGTCGCTGCTCATATCGCACACCACCGGCACCGGGCTCTTCGGGAACTGTTTGTACTGCGTTCCGAAAATGGTGTTGTTGCTGGTGAAGTGGAAGTAATCAGCGTCAGCAGGAATGGTGAAGCCTTTTGGGATGTAGCTGAAGTTCTTGTCTTCGCTGCTGGCCACCACAACGGTTTCACCGGCCAACTTGCTCTCCTTGATCGCGCGGCTCGCCCACTCACCCGTGTTAGCGTAGGCCGACTTGCCACCGACCTTCATGTAATTCTGCGGTATCATGTGGAAGCCCATGCTCGCCCCACCGCCAAGGAAGACCACTTGATAGTGATCGGGCGCGCCGAGCAACTCCTTCACGAGAGACTGCGCTTTGGCCATCACAGCCTCGAAGGGCTTGCTGCGGTGGCTGATCTCCAGGATGCTGAGACCGCTGCCTTCGAAATCAAGGACGGCTTGGGCGGCCTGCTCGAACACTTCCCGTGGAAG
Source organism: uncultured Bacteroidota bacterium (assembly GCA_902825795.1). GTDB lineage: Bacteria > Bacteroidota > Bacteroidia > Flavobacteriales_F > PHOS-HE28 > PHOS-HE28. Next base: position 21,590 of record CADECG010000043.1, on the reverse strand, counting down.
GATGCAAGGACCCGCGCTGTAGTTGTGGACTTTAACTGCTGTTGCTGTGCTCATGGCTCGGCCACCGATCGGTTATGGTGCGCCAAAAGTATTCGAGCAGGACAGGGGAGCTTACCGCGACGGGTCGGGATGTGAGGGGGAGGGTGTTGAAGGTCGAGTGGAGCGCCAAGGTGAAATAAGGTCAGGCTAACGCAATTCAGTATTTCACGAACCGAACGGATGCCATCCCCGATTTTGTTTGAACTCTGAGCGTGTACATCCCGACAACTAAACCGGAAACGTCCATCATAAGCTCGTCGTGGTTCGAACTGATGACGGCCACTGTGGGAACCTGCTTTCCGGTCGCATCAACGACTCGCAAGCCCATGATGTCGATGGCGCTGCCAACCGTAAGCGTTAGCATATTGTTCGTCGGATTTGGCGACACTTGAGCGCGTGCGCTGGTAGGCATTTCAGCGATAGATACATCAGGGGAGGTCAGGTAGCGATGCAGACTGTGCGGTAGGCCATAGACTCCAGTAACGATCCTGCCATCTGGTTGAACAGCTAAATCTGCGGCAGCGCTGGATGCTGGATTGAGGTCGGTCAGCACGAATCCATTGATACCAAAAGTGGAGTCTACCAATCCGTCAGATGTGAATCGAGCAAGAGAAAGGTCCAATTCGCCGTCGTAGAGGGAAAAGCCACCAGCGACTATGCGTCCATCACTTAAAAAGGCCATGTCGTAGATCGCGTTGTTCGGATTCCCAAAACTGGCTACAGCGACGCCATTATTACCGAAGCTTGCATCAAGTGAACCATTCGACAGGTGACGAACGATTGCGTATGAGGTCGTATCACCGTTCCGAGTTCTGCCCCCCACGAGTATTCTGCCCAAGTCATCGACTAGAATGCAGGCGCCTTGATCCTCGTAGCCGAAGACATCCGTGAATATCATTCCGTTGTTGCCAAAGGCCGGATCAAATGACCCGTCCGATCTGATCTTGAGCAGCGGTAGGTCACTCGGGCCAGAAATCCCGCCCGTTGCGAGAATATCGCCGTCGGGATAAAGGGCCATTGCATTCCAGTGATGCTGAGTTCCGACGAAGGGATGAACCACGCCGAGCACACCGAAAGTCAGATCAAGCACCCCTTGGGTATCAAAGCGCACCGCCAGTGGACGATTTCCCCAACTGTCTTCCCAGCCGAATGCGATGATGTTGCCGCTTTGCTCTATTGCCATGGCCTCAGCAACCAACGATATGCTATCGATATCGGCTGCAGCATAGCCGTTGATGCCAAAGCCGGTGTCATTCGAACCGTCGCTGTGAACCCTAAAAGCGAACAGTCTGTATCCGGGGGCAGAACTCTGCCCAATACATACAATATCACCGTTGGCTTGGACTACGACATCGGCCAGACTGGCGTAAATCCCCGTTGGAGCTACTGTGACAATTCCTCCTGACCCGAACGTGCTATCGAGTTCACCGTTACTCAAGAACCGACTAAGCGAGCCACTTCCAACCGATACGATCTTACCGTCGGGTTGAAGTGTGACCGCAACACATGTTGGGATCTGCGGATGCGTGGCGACTCCACCTGTGCCGAACGCTGGATCGAGATCGCCGGCTTGCCCAAGGGTCGCTGGGGCGGAGAGCATCAATACGCAGGATGATACGAGACCTAGTGGAATAATTCTCATCGCCGTCCTTTGATCCTCGGCCAAGCTAAGCGTGCCGCGCATCTGCCGGAGAAACGAAGCCACCTTGGCAGTGAACGGTGGTAGCTGCACGACAATCGGTTGCAATCTCTTCTGGCCCGCTCCCTGACATTTCCAACATCTCCACATCATCTTTGCCGCATGCCCCGCATCTACTTCGACAACGCCGCCACTACCCAACTGGACCCCGAAGTCTTCGACGCCATGGTGCCCTACTTGAAGGAGCATTACGGCAATCCCAGCAGCATACACTCCTTCGGGCGGCAGACGAGGGCTGCCATTGAGAAGGCCCGTCGGCAGGTGGCCACCTTGCTCAACTGCGCGCCTGGCGAACTGGTTTTTACCAGCGGCGGCACGGAAGCCGACAACATGGTACTGCATTGCGCCGTGCGCGATCTGGGGGTGAAGCATATCATCACCTCGCCTGTCGAGCACCATGCGATCGAACTGACAGCGCACGAGGTTGGCAAGCTGGGTCAGGCACAGATCCATTGGGTGAAGCTGGATGAGTGCGGCCGACCGGACATGGCGCATTTGGAGGAATTGCTGAAGGCACACAGCAACGCGTTGGTGAGCTTGATGCACGCCAATAACGAGCTGGGCACGCGTATCGATCTGCAGGCCATCGGCAGTTTGTGTAGAAAGCACGGTGCGCTGTTCCACAGCGACACCGTGCAGACCATGGCGCACTACACGTTCGACCTGAATGTGCTACCGATCGACTTCCTCAGCGCAAGCGCGCACAAGTTCCACGGACCCAAAGGCATCGGGTTTTTGTACATGCGCAATGGCGCAACGCTGAAACCCATGATCCTCGGTGGAAGCCAAGAACGCAACATGCGTGCGGGTACCGAGAACCTTGCAGGCATTGTTGGCTTGGCCAAAGCCATGGAGATCGCACACCGCGATATGGCCGAGCACCAGCGCGATATCGGCGCATTGAAAGAACAGATGAAGAAGCGTCTCACTGCGGAGATCCCGGGAGTTAGCTTCAATGGGGACAGTGGACCCGACAGCCTCTACACGGTGCTCAGCGTCAACTTCCCCGATGATGGCAAGAGTGAAATGCTGCTCTACAACTTGGACATCGAGGGCATTGCCTCCAGCGGTGGCAGTGCGTGCAGCAGCGGTAGCAACAAAGGCAGCCACGTAATGGCCGCGCTCTATCCTGATCAGACGGGAGCCAACATCCGCTTCTCGTTCGGTCGCTTCAATACCAAGGAAGAAGTGGAGCACACCGTTGCCGCGCTGAAGCGCATCTTCAAATTGGTGGCGGCTTGATGGCATTGCCGGAGCGCCCTTTTCTTGAACCGGTCGTTTCGGCTGCGAAAGGCGCTTTGGACTTCTATCGCGGATCGTTGCTCAATTGGTTCGGCCCTTTGATGCTCTTCCTTATGGCAGCGCTATTTGCCATTGCAGTGCTATCGTGGTTGATTGTGTGCGCAGCGGTCCACGTCGAGAGCATAACGCTATACGACCCGGAAGCGGGTTGGTCAGGAATACTGTCAGAGCCCATGGTTCAATGGGAATGGTACCGGAGCATACAGCACGGCATGGTGCTCATGCTTGCACCGTGTGCGCACTACTTGTTCGTTGATCGCACGACCAGACTTTCCGGCGCTGTGAGCATGCTCATGCTTTCACGCGCGGGAATGGTGTTCATACTATGGATGAGCCTGGAAGTCTTGAGGATCCGCATGGAACATGTGGTTGGAATGGGGAATGCGATGGATCTTTTCCCATACACGGATGCCGGTGCGGACTACAATGACCCGCGCAGGGTCTTGAGTGATTGGGTCCGAGCCATTGCGGTGCGGTTTTTCGAGTTCGTTCCGTACATCCTCGTCTGCGTCATCTTGCTCAAGGAACGCTTCACTCTAAAGCTGCTAGGCACCCGCGGCATGATGAACGCACTTCTGGCCGTAGTCGCATTGGCGTTTGCGTGGCAGGCGTGCTTCTGGGAGGCGCAATCCATTTGGCAAGAGTTGGTTGCGAGTCCGGTAAACCGTCTCTTTCGGAGTGGCGCGATGGCAGCAGTGATCGGTGGAATGGCATCGTTGGCAATTCTCGCATTCGCTACACCGCTTTGGGCAGCGATAGTGTGGTTCCCAATGCAACGATGGTTAGCGAGTGTTCCTGAGGAACTTTCTGAGCCGACGTTATGAGGACCGTTCCCCTCGACCGCACCTACCTCCGCGACGGCCGTGCACCAGTGCCCACCGACCCGAAGGTGAGCGTGGTGATGAGCCGCATCCGCAGCAAGAACACCGGGCCCGAGAAGGCCATGCGTGCTGCTTTGAGCGTAGCTGGTCTACGTGGCTATCGATTGCACTACGCCAAAGTGCCGGGCCGACCCGACATCGCTTTTGTTGGCAGGAAAGTCGCGGTGTTCGTACACGGCTGCTTCTGGCACCAGTGCCCGCATTGCCAGCCGCAACGGCCGAAAGCGAACAAGAGCTTTTGGCGCAAGAAACTGGACCGCAACGTGGAGCGTGACGGCGAGAAGGTGAAGGCTCTACGCAGGCTTGGCTGGCGCGTGATCACGGTATGGGATTGCCGGCTGAAAAAGAGCGCAGAGCGAGAGACGAAGAGGGTGAAGAAAGCGCTGCTGGTTTGAGGCCCTCCGCGCTACTCCGTGCCGCTGTGCCTCTGTGGTGAACCCTTCCTTCCCAGCATCCGCCTGAAGAACTTCTTCTCGAACTCCCAGAAGAACCTGAACTGGCCGAGCAGTGCGCCGTATGCCAGCAGAAGCAGATTGTAGAACGGGAGGATGAGAATGTAGTACAACACCGTGAAAAGTACCGGCTGCTCTCCGTTCTCGGTGAACAGGCTTACCAGCGGACGTTTCAGGAACATGACCGTGAAGCCGGTGAGCGCAAAGACGAGCAGGATCACCAACACCCGGCTCGGCGATACCCCCCAACGTTTTGCCAGCCGATCCATCCAACCCTTCCCACCACCTTCTGTTGGTACGCTGTTCATCACGCTGGTTTTCGCCGCGCGAAGATGCGGGTAACTTCAACCGCACAAACACCCACATATGATGAAACGATACGCTTCTTTTTTCATGCTGGCAGTGCTCGTTGGCCAAGGTGTATGGGCGCAATGCCCCGGCACTACCGTAACGGTTTTCTCCAGCGACTTCGAGGCCAACAACGGTGGCCTTGTGAGCGCTGGTTTCGGTGACTGGCAATGGGGCGCCACCCCGAACCTGCTGCTGAACGTCACCTGTACCAGCACACACACCGATCCGCCTGGACCATACAGTGGCGCCAACGGTTGGGCCACCATCCTCAACGATTGTTATTCGAACAGCGGCGCTACCAGCACGCTCGGTTTGACGGTGGATCTGAGCGACCCGACCTACGTTGCGGCGGAGCTGAACTTGGCGCAGTGGTGGGAGTACTTCACCAACTTCGACTATGGGGACATCTTCGTGAACGGCGCAAACGTTTACCACAACGAGACGACCGGATTGTCGCCGGCATGGCAACAAATGACGATAGACCTCACACCGTATGTGGGTCAATCGGCTGTGCTGATCGAGTTCTCGCTTTTCGCTACTACCGTGGTGAACAAGGCGGGATGGTATCTCGACGACATTTCGGTTACGGCGTGTGCCGTGGGCAACGTCGCCGTTCCGGAAGCCGCAACGCCACTGGCCATCACCACCTATCCGAACCCGACGAGCGACGTGATCACCGTTGGTACGAAACTGACCGGTGCCGTCACCTTCATCCTCAGCGATGCAACTGGTCGCGCGGTGTTTCAGGTAAGGCAGCAAGCGGTGAACGACCAAGTGCAACTCGACCTTTCGGGCATTGCCCCGGGTACCTACACACTCACCGGTATTGGCGACAACGGCCGCGCGGTCTCGCGCATCGTGCGTCGCTGATCATCACTATTCAGAACAGAAGGGCCCGTGGTGATCACAACGGGCCCTTCGCTATTCACGCGGCCGGAAGCCTACTTCCACTCGGCCAGGAACAAGTTCGTTTCGCGGTCCTTGCCACCCCGGTTGCTGCTGAACACGAGGTAGCGGCCATCGGCACTGAACACTGGGAACGCATCGAAGGTGTCGCTGGTGGTAAGGCGCTCCAGTCCGCTGCCGTCGGTATTGATCATGAACAAGCTGAACGGGAAGCCGCGCTCGGTCATGTGGTTGCTGGCGAAAATGATGCGCTTACTGTCCGGGTGCCAATACGGCGCCCAGTTGGCCTTGCCCAGCGCGGTGATCTGTTTGGCATCGGTGCCATCGGCATTGGCGACAAAGAGCTCCATCTGCGTGGGTTGCACCAAGCCAGCGGCCAGTAGGTCCTTGTATTCTTTCACATCCTCGGGCGATGTCGGACGGCTCGCGCGCCACAACAATTTGGTGCCGTCAGGGCTGAAGAACGCGCCACCGTCGTAGCCAAGTGCAGTCGTTACCTGCTTCACATCTGAGCCGTCGATGTTCATCGTGTACAGGTCGATATCGCCATTGCGCACGCTCGTGAACACGATGCGATCCCCTTTCGGAGAAACCGTTCCTTCCGCGTCGTAGCCCTTGGTGGTGGTGAGCTGCTTGCGGATGTTTCCCTTCAGGTCGCTCACGAAAATGTCCATCGTCTCGTACAGCGGCCAGGTGTACTTGCCCCCTGGTTGGCGTTCCGGCACTGGCGGGCATTGTGGCCCGTCCAAGTGCGTGCTCGCGAACAACACCAAGCTATCGCCGGGCAGGAAGTAGCTGCACGTGGTGCGGCCATTGTTGACGCTGATCTTGTTCGGTGCAGCGTTCTTCAGGTCGTCCGTGAAGGGGTTGAAGTAGCGGATCTGATCGCACGTATCGCCCCAGGCCTTGTTGGTGACCTGGAATACCAGCTTGTCACCGGCGAAACTCCAGTACGCTTCTGCGTTGTCGCCGCCGAAGGTCAGCTGCTTCAGGCTCTTGAAATGGTTTTCGCCGGGCAGGATCAGCGTGTCTTTCGGCAGGGTGTCCTGCGCAACGGGTTGCTGCTCGGCGGTGGTTGCGGGGCTGCCGCAGCCAACGGCGAAGG
>CADECG010000043.1:13771-14845 GCA_902825795.1 uncultured Bacteroidota bacterium | reverse complement strand
AAAGCAAGAAGGGTAGATGGCTTTTTCATGCGGGGCGCGAACATAATCGCCGGGTTCATGGTCTTCGTCATGCCAGCGCCATGTGTGCGTTGGAAACGAACATCCGATGAGAATGACTTCGGACAATACATTACTCGCATGCCGATCGACGGAAAACCGGTCAAAGGGCGCGGCGCTGCCGCGCAAGTACCCAACCGCTTCCTGAAAAACAGCTATGGCATCGTGCACTGGGAAGCGATCGATGAAGTGGACGATACGGTCGCGCCAACGACCTACCGCATCGAAACTCCGAAGACCATCGTCAATGAGGTGAACTCACCCGACCTCGGTTTCCGCTGGAGCCTCAATCCGTACCAAGGTTGCGAACATGGTTGCTCGTACTGCTACGCGCGACCGACGCACGAGTACTGGGGCTACAGCGCGGGTGTCGACTTCGAGCGCATCATCATTGTAAAACGCAACGCACCGGAACTGCTGGAGCAGAAGCTGCGTTCGCGATCGTGGAAGGGGGAGAGCATCATGATCAGCGGCGCCACCGATCCCTATCAGCCGGTGGAGCGGAAGGAAGGCATCACACGGAAGTTGTTGGAGGTGCTGCTGCGTTTCCGCAATCCGGTGAGCGTGATCACCAAGAACGGCTTGATCCTGCGCGACCTCGACCTACTTACTGAACTCGCATCCATGAACCTCGCTGGCGTGGCATTGAGCATCACCACGCTCGACGAGGAACTGCGTCGGGTGATGGAACCGCGCACCAGCAGTGGCTTCAACCGGTTGCGCGCCGTGGAGGCCTTGAGCAACGCCGGTGTGCCAGTTGTGGTGATGGTGGCTCCTATCATCCCCGCGCTCAACGACAAGGAGATACCGGCGATCCTGAAGTCCGCTGCGGATGCAGGTGCGCGCACCGCGAGCTACACCGTGGTGCGTACGAACGGCGCCGTGAAACCGGTTTTCGAGAATTGGTTGCGGTCCCACTTCCCCGATCGGGCCGATAAGGTGATCGCGCAGATCACGGCCCTGCATGGCGGATCCATGGAGGATACCCGAAGCGGCTTGCGCATGAAAGGGGAGGGC
>CADECG010000043.1:4134-13761 GCA_902825795.1 uncultured Bacteroidota bacterium | reverse complement strand
TCCCGGCGGCGGACAGTTCCTTGTTCCGCATACCTCCACACGGACAATTGGATCTGTTCTCCTAACGCATCGTTCCGAAGGCCGTATAGCCTTCCCACTTCCCAACGGCGCTGGTCACCTTCTCCACGCGGGCGAGCGGAGGGCCGGTGCGGCACCAATCGATAAAGGCATCGAGGGCTTCCTGCGAACCCTCCGCCGCAATGCGCACGCTGCCGTCGGGCAGGTTCTGTACGTAGCCCTTCAACCCGAGTTCAACGGCCTTTGCCACAGCTGACCGGCGGTACCAAACACCCTGCACTTTCCCGGTGATCGACAAGTCGAGGTGAAGCTGCTCCATAACTGCCAATGTACCCTTGTCAAGTCTTGACTTGCGCTCGACGAACCCGGTAGTTTCCCCCGCTCAGTTAACCGATCCCCCCGTCGAATGAAATTGTCCGTCTCCTTCGTGCGCCCTCTTTTTGGGCCCCTGTCCGCACTCGTTCTATCAGTTCTGAGCCCCAACAGCACCAGCGCGCAGACCATACCCTCCGGTTTTGCCGACCAATTGGTCATGTCCGGATTCACGGCCCCGGTCGGATTCACGTTCGATGACAATGGGCGCATGTACGTGTGGGAGAAAGCTGGTCGGGTATGGATCGTTCAGAACGGTGTGAAGCTGACACCGGCATTGCTCGACATCAGTGAAGAAGTGGGCGACTGGCGGGATCACGGATTCCTTGGTTTTACGCTCGACCCCGACTTCCTGACGAACGGCCGCATGTACATGCTGTACGCCGTGGACCGTCACCACTTGATGAACTTCGGTACCGGTACCTACAACGCTGCCACCAACCAATACTTCGCAGCCACCATCATGCGCATTACGCGCTACACCGCTATCGGGCCGAACTTCAACGCGACGGACTACAACAGCAGGGTGGTGTTGTTGGGTGAAACGAGAAAGACCGGCGTGCCCTTGCTGCACGAAAGCCATAGCACGGGCCAATTGGTGTTCGGTGCTGATGGAACACTTCTGGCCACTGTGGGCGATGGCGCCAGCTACAATGCCGTGGACGTAGGCAACGACGGTGCAACCTATTTCGCACAAGCACTAGCGGACAGCATCATTCGCCCAGCTGAGAACGTTGGTGCCATGCGCAGCCAACTGCTCAATAGCCACAACGGAAAACTGTTGCGTATGGATCCGAACACGGGCGACGGTGTTCCGAGCAATCCCTACTACGACCCAGCACAACCACGGTCGCCGAAAAGCCGGGTTTGGGCACTCGGCCTACGCAACCCGTTCCGCATGACCAAGCGGCCGGGAACCGGCAGCACCAACCCCGCGGATGCCAACCCCGGGGCATTCTACATCGGTGATGTGGGCTGGGGCACATGGGAAGATCTGCAAGTGAGCACCGATCCCGGCCAGAATTTCGGCTGGCCCATCTTCGAAGGGATGGAGAACCATGCCGGTTACACATCGGCCTTGACGGCCAACCTCGATATGCCGAACCCGCTCTACGGTATGGGCGCATGCGGTCAGCAGTACTTCAACTTCCAAGATCTGTTGAAGCAGGATACCCCGATCCACCTGAACGGACACCCGAACCCGTGTGACAATAGTGTGCAGGTTCCGGTCAACATCCCGCACTGGTTCCATAGCCGCCCGGCGATCGATTGGCAGCACGGTAACCGCAGCCGCTGCGCGGGCTTCAGTGGCAACACGGCGATCACGTACGATCTCGATGCCGTGGGAAGTCCCGTTCCCGGTCCGCGATTCGGGGGTAATGCCGCTGTAGGCGGCACTTGGCTCACCGGTACCGGCTGGCCGCTGGGCTACCAGAACGTGTACTTCAATGCTGACTATGCAGGTGCGTGGATCCGCCGTTTCACGTTCAACTCGAACGATGCGCCCGTCAGTGTGGCCAACTTCGGGACGTCCATGGGCGCGGTGGTGTTCGTGAACGAAGGACCCGATGGTGGCTTGTGGTATGTGCGTTACGAGACGAACTCCATCCGGAAGATCCTGCCGATCGGCGTTACGAACCTGCCACCCGTGGCCTTGGCGGAACAGGATGTTCAGTTCGGTGCTGGACCGGTCACGGTGCAGTTCACCGGCAGCAATAGCACCGATCCGGAGAACGGGGCGCTGTCCTATAGCTGGAACTTCGGGGATGGAACGCCCAACAGCACGGCCCCGAATCCGGTGCATGTGTTCACACCGCCGAACGGCAACCCGATCACATACAACGTAACGCTCACGGTGATCGATCAAGGCAGCGCGTTCAGCACCGCATCGTTGATCGTCAGTGCGAACAACACGCCACCTGTGGTGAGCATCATCAGCTTCCCGGATGGGCACGAGTATCCGTTGAACGTGGATACGAACTACGCCTGCATCGGCAGTGCGATCGACGCTGAACATGGACCCGGCCAATTGACGCACCAGTGGCAGACCATCTTCCACCACAACAACCACGTACACCCCGAAAGCCCGGTTACCGCGCTCACGACGAGCACAGTGATCAGCGGTTTGGGTTGTTACACGGACGAGTTCTGGTATGAAGTGCTCTACACCGTTACCGATGCGCACGGGCTCGGCACCACTGTTACACATGATCTGCAACCGCGGTGCAGCGGCATCGCTCCAACGGCGGTGATCACGAGCAACGTGGTCGCTGGTCCTGCGCCCTTGTCGGTGAACTTCAGCGGGGAGACCAGTGTGGACAATGGCAACATCGTGAGCTATGCGTGGGATTTCGGCGATGGCACAACAAGCACTTCCTCTTCACCGAGCAAGTCATTCGCCAATGCCGGCGATCATGTTGTGACGCTAACGGTAACTGACAATGACGGTCTTGTTGGCTATGCGTCGCGGGTGATCAACGTCATCACCTATGATGCACCGCAGTGTGTCGGGGCCACCGGTAGCGTGTTGCGCGAGTATTGGCTCAACATTGGCGCCGGGAACAACGTCAGCGACCTCACAAGCAACGTGAACTACCCGAACTCGCCGAGCGGAAGTTCATTCCCCACCACGATCCAAGGGCCGGTGAACTTCAACAACAACTACGGCACCCGTATGCGTGGCTACATCATAGCGCCCGAGACCGGCCTGTTCTATTTCACGGTGACCAGCGACGACGCCTCGATCCTCTATTTGAGCCCGAACGCTGAGCCCGGACTGAAGCAACAGATCGCCAGCGTGCCCGGCTGGACCAACGAAACCGAGTACACCAAGTATCCGACCCAGCGCAGCGCAGGTATCCAGTTGCAGGCCGGTGTGTACTACTACTTCGAATTCCTGCAGAAGGAAGGTGGTGGTGGCGACCACATGGCGGTACGTTGGGAGCGCCCGAGCGCCCCGGCCATTGCGTTGATCGCCTCGCAGTATCTCGCGCGTTGGCAGGATTGCTCACCGAGCGTGAAGCTGCGCACCATACTGCAAGGCGCTTTCGATACGAACACGGGGCTCATGCGCGATGACCTACGCGTGCAAAGCCTGATCCCGTCAACCGAGCCGTTCACCGCGCTGGGCTTCACCCATGCCGGTGGGGGCGGTGGTGAGGTGGTCCCGCCTGCGTTGCTCGCGGTAACCGGACAGAACGCGATCGTGGACTGGGTGCTGGTGGAACTGCGCAACAAGAACAACAGCTCGCAGATCCTTGCCACGCGCAGTGCCCTCTTGCAACGTGACGGCGATATCGTGGGCACCGACGGTTACCGCAGGCTGTTGTTCAGTGTTGCTACCGACAACTACTTCGTGGCCGTTCGGCACCGCAACCACTTCGGCACCATGTCCAGCACCAGCCAATTGCTGAACAAGGATGAACGGTCCATCGACTTCACGTTGACCTCTACACCCACTTACGGCGTGGACGGACGTTCGCCTTTGTCCAACGGGAAGTGGGCACTGTGGAGCGGCAACGTGTTCCGCGACAACGCGGTGAAGTACACCGGTACCGACAACGATCGCGACCCCATACTCGTGCAGGTGGGCGGCCTGATACCAACGAATACCATGTTGGGCTACGTGCAAGCGGACGTCAACCTGGACGGGATGGTGAAGTACACCGGAACGCTGAACGACCGTGATCCCATTCTGATCAACATCGGCGGAACGGTGCCAACGGCAACGCGCACGGAGCAACTGCCATAGACGGTCAACGGCAGCGCCGGATCGGTACTTGTTATCGCGGCTTAGCGCGCCCGGTAGCACGCAGGCACGCGTCCAACGCAGTGCCGCGTTGCTCCGAGAGTACTGATGTGAGCACCGCTTTGGTGCCGGCATCCAACACCTTGTTCATCTGCTTGTCGTGCGTGCGGTCCGCGAATTTCTTACCGATCGTTGCCATGGTGTGTGGGTGTTGATCCGTTGTTCCTGTCCGATGTTCCATGATGACCTTGCTTGTTAGAACCGGAACCTGAAGCCGCCCTGCACGGTGCGAGGCAGACCCGGGCGCCAACCCGCTGGCAGATCACCTACGGCATACACCGCATCGAACAGGTTCTGCACGGTACTGAATACCTCCGCATGAGTGCCCAAACGATAGGTGACATCGGCATCGACCGTGGTGTAGGCCGGCAATCCGCTCGATCCGTTCTCCGCTTGCGCTCCGGTTGCCGTTACGGTGCCGCCGACGCATACGGCGCGTATACCGATACTGAACCGTCGCCCTTCGAGACTCGCACCGGCTTGCAGTTGGTGCATGGGTGTAAAGGGGATACGATCGCCCTCCAGCACTTGGCCCCACGGCTCGAACGTGCTGTTGAACGTTGAACTGAAGCGTGCATCGGTGAAGGTGTACGCAACGCGGATCGGCAGACGGAGACGATCGCTGCGACCGTGCAGCGGGTCCTTCGTCGCGAACACTTCAACGCCGGCCACCACCGCAGCGCCGCCGTTGAACAAGTCGCCGCTGCCGCTGCCGCCTGCTGCTGACAGGTCGGCGCCGAGCATTTGCGAATAGTCGTTGTAGAAACCGATCACCTGCACTTCGGTGCCGGCCGGGAACCAACGCACCCCTGCTTCATAATTGATGCTCTCTTCCGGTTGTGTGCCGGGATCAGCGCCAGCAGGGGAGAAACCCTTGTGCACGCCGGCGAAAGCCATCAGCGTCGGGTTCGCCTTCACGTCCACACTGATGCCGGGCAACCACACATCGCGTGTGTTGGAGGTGACCACCAACGCCGCGCTCGTGCGGCCGGGATCCTGCTTTCCGAAGTTCTCGTCGTGCATTTCGATGTGCTCCATGCGCAGCCCCGGGTGAATGCCGATGCGCCCGATCGTGAGGTCGTATACCGCGTGTCCCGCGAATGCCGTGGCCGACGCAATACGGTTGCTTTCGGTGCCGGGCGTGCCACTGCTCGTCATCATCATGTCGCCATCGCGCATCGCGTAGCCGTCCACCCATTGGTAGCGGTCCATGTAGTCGTTGTGCAGGCGTGCTCCCAGTTCGATCTTATGGGTAGCGCGTTCGCGTTTCCAATCCTGCGTGATCTGCAATTGCACGCCGCTTGTCTGGTAGTTGCGGTTGTTGGCTTTCACTTGCAAGGCATCATCGGCGGAGGTTGCGCCCGTGAGCGTGGCGTATTCAATAGCATGCCCAACAGGGTCGTCGACGATGGACGAGATCGAGGTCTTGGTCCCGGTGCTGTCTTTCACCTGGTCGAGCTTGTACCAGTTGCGGTACGTGTTGGAGCGGTAGGCCGTTAAAGCGAGCTGCGGACCTTGCGGTATCCGCACCACGTATTGCGCGCTCAACAGGTCGTGTTCCACTTCCATGCGGTCTTTCGCGGAACCTGCATAGCGACGGTATGGTGTTGCAGCAAAGTCCTCGGTCGTAAGCCCTAGGTACGTTTCGTTGCTCTCTTCCTTGGTAAGCCCCGCCTTTACCACGAGGGCCATCGGCAGTCGGGCGTTGTCCGCGTTCTTCCAACGGAGTTTCACCATGTGGTCCTGCTTGTTGAAGCCGGTGTTGCCGCCATTGTCCAGTTCCTTGAACCCCTCGGCCGACTGTTGCACCGATTCAACAAGCACCGCGACCGGTCCTTGCACTGTGCCTGCGTGCGCATGCAGGTTCAGCATGCCGTGACTGCCGCCCCACAACGCCACTTTGCCCGCTGTGCGCTGGGGTAGTGGTGTGCTGATGAAGTTGATGGCGCCACCGGTGGAGAGCGGGCCGTAGCGCAGCTGGCTGCTGCCCTTCACCACTTCCACGGCGTGCATGCGTGCAATGGACGGGAACCAGTACGCAGCGGGAGAAGCATATGGTGCGGGTGCCATCAGCACGCCGTCCTCCATCATGGTGATCTTGCTGCTGCGCTCCGAACCGGTGCCGCGCAGGCCGATGTTGGGACGAAGCCCGAAGCCATCTTCTTCCTGTATGCTGACGCCCGGCACGGAGCGCAGCATACGATGCGGATCGGTGTAGCCGCTGCGCTGGATCTCCCGCGGACCGATGTACCACGCCGAGCCCGGCATATTGCGCGATGGTCCGCTACCTCCGGTGATGCTGCTCGTGGTCCGGAACGCAGGCAGGTCGGTGACTCGCTCTTGCACCGTGAGTTGCACCGCACCGGCACCTGCCGTGCGCACGGTTACGGTGGCGAACCCCGGACCGGAGACGGTAAGGTCCGTGCTATCGGCGGTTGCGGATGCGATGGTGAAGCCACCGTTCGCATCGGTGAGCGTGGAGGTGGTTCCGGTGGATACGGTGACGAACGGAACACCCGTGCCATCACTCCCTACCACCGCTCCGCTGATGGTCGATGATTGGGAAAGAACCTTCTGTGAGAGGAGGACAACGAGTACGACGAGGAACGAGCGGAACAACGACATGGATCTTCTTTAGGGTGCGCAAAAGAGGATCGCCCGTTACCCCGGGCCAATACCATGATCGTAGTAATCGGTGGTCCAACGATCAACAAACGGGAGTTGGATCGCCCTTCTACATTTAGCGCGTGACGAACCGCGCGCTTCTTCCGTTCCTGATCGTGCTGCTGGCCTGGTGCGGCGTGGCGGCGGGGCTCATGATGGGCAATTCGCAGTTGGAACTGCACCTGCGCATCAACAGTGCCTTGCCCCAATGGGCCGATCCGATCTTCCGGTACGGCACGCACATCGCAGATGGTTACCTCACTGCCGTTGTAGCGCTTGCGCTGTTGTGGCGCAACTGGCGCAGTATGCTGCTGGTGGCCACGGCATCGTTGCTCAGTTCGTTCATGGTGCAAACGCTCAAACGCAATGTCTTCGAGGCCCATCGTCCGGGCTATTACATCGATCAACTACCGGGGTTACGCGTGCCCGATGGCGTGGAGCTGATGCACCACTTCAGTTTCCCGAGCGGGCACAGTGCGGCGGCGTTCGCGTTGTGCTTATCGCTGGCGTTGTTGATCAACCAGCGGGGATGGGCCATTGCCTTGGCAGTGTTCGCGGTGCTGTTGGCCGGTAGTCGCGTGTGGCTCAGTCAGCACTTCACCGAGGATGTGGTGGCCGGCGCGCTGCTGGGTGTGTTCTGCGCTTGGCTCATGCACGCCTTGCTGTTCGGCACGTGGCGCAACGTCGCGTGGCTGGACAGGTCGCCGTTCAGGAAACGCACGAGCCCGTTCTAGCCCACGAGCATGGCCGCGGCCATGGCCACCATCAGCAGGTCTTCCACGATGGTGACCGTGCTCATGGGCAGGTTGAACACCGCGCCCAAACATGCGCACCGGATCTTCTGCTTGTTCAGCACGCTTTGGATGGGGCCGATGGCACTGATGCCCATGACCACCACCGTGATCCATGCCGTTGCGATCGGGTACAGCCCGGTGACATAGAGCACACCCAACGCCAGTTCAACGAACGGATAGACCGATCCCCATTGTGGCACGCGGCGCGCGATCGGGTCGTACATGCGATAGCTGCTGGCGAACCCGCGCACATCGAGCAGTTTGAAGAACGAGAAGCAGAGGAAGAAACCCGCCATGAAGTGGCGCATCCACAGCATGCCGTCGACGTCGGTAAGTGGCCACTGTGCCAGAAGGGCAACCCCGGTGATGAACGCCCCGAGCAGGATCAGTGGGAAGTAGGTGGTGGCCGTTGGTGCTTCGGTTTCCACGGGCGGGGCAGGTGCGGGGTCCGTGACTTCTTCCGCCAGGGTGTACGAACCGGTCTTGGCCACAAGGCCACGCAAGCGTTCCTCGGGCACCGCACGCAAGAGGTCCAGTTCCACGGTCCCCGCTGAGGCGCTGACGAGGGCTTCCCGGATATCGGGCTCCATCATCAACGCCTTGCGTACGGTCTGTTCGCACGCGGCGCAGTGCATGCCGGTCACACGATACGTGCGCGTCATGGCTTCGTGTAGCTGATCCTGTAGATCATGTCGGCTGCATCATCGCTCACCAACAGGCTGCCGTCCTCGAGTTCCAACACATCCACGGGTCGGCCGGTCGCGGTGTTACCGCTCAACCAACCGTCGGCGAAAACTTCCTGTGTCCAACCGCCTGCTCCATCGGGCAGGGCCACTTTCACGCGGTAGCCGATGGGCGTGGTGCGGTTCCAACTGCCATGCTCGGCGATGAAGATGGCGTTGCGGTATTTCTCCGGGAACATCCTGCCGCGGTAGAACTTCATGCCCAACGGCGCCACGTGCGGACCGAGCTTCAGCACCGGTGCCGTGTAGTCCGCGCAGTTCTTGCCCACCCCGAATTCCGGATCGAGGGTATCACCTTGGTGACAGAACGGAAAGCCGAAGTGTTCGCCGCGGGTCGTGAGCGTGTTCAACTCGCAATTCGGCATGTCGTTGCCCATCATGTCGCGACCGTTCTCGGTGAACCAGAACTGGCCTGTGCGCGGATCCCAGTCGAAGCCCACGCTGTTGCGCACGCCGTTCGCTTCAATGCGCAGGTCGGTGCCGTCGAGCTTCATGCTCGTTACCGTGGCGTAGATGCTGTCCTCGCGCAAGCACTCGTTGCACGGTGCGCCCACCGGCACGTACAACCGGTCGTCAGGGCCGATGGCGATGTACTTCCAACCGTGGTGCTTTTCCGTGGGGAACCGATCGAAGACCACCACGGGCGTGGGTGGTGCGGCCAGCTTGTGTTCAATGCTGTCATACCGCAGGATGCGGTGTACTTCGGCCACGTACAGCGAACCGTTCCTGAAGGCCACGCCGTTCGGCATCACCAGGCCTTGCGCAATGAGGTGCTGCGTCTCCGGCTTGCCGTCGAGGTCGTCATCGCTCAAGGCGTACACATTCTTGTCGCGGGTGCTCACGAACAAGGTGCCGCGCGTGCCGAAACACATCTGGCGTGCACCATCCACCTTCTCGGCGTAGGCTTCAATGGTGAAGCCTTCCGGCAATTTGATGTCCTGCAAATGCGGGTCGCCACCGATCAACGTGGGTTGGCACACGCCTGCGGTAAGCACTGCGGCAGTGAGCGGGTAGAAGAGGAGGCGTGCGATCATGGTGCGAAGGAACGACGATCACCACGGCACCGTGCACCTCGTCATCGCGAGGAGGAACGACGAAGCGATCCATGGGCTGTTGTGTTGGAACACAGTAGCCGTGCCCGAGCAAGCTTTCGCTTGGATCGCCGCTGACCTTTGAAGGTCCTCGCGATGACGTGCATGCACCTCGTCATCGCGAGGAGGAACGACGA
>CADECG010000043.1:0-4034 GCA_902825795.1 uncultured Bacteroidota bacterium | reverse complement strand
CGATGACGTGCATGCACCTCGTCATCGCGAGGAGGAACGACGAAGCGATCCATGGACTGTTCTGCCGGAACACCGTAGCCGTGCCTGAGCAAGCTTTCGCTTGGATCGCCACGCGCCTATGAAGGTCCTCGCGATGACGCGCGTGCACCTCGTCATCGCGAGGAGGAACGACGAAGCGATCCATGGGCTGTTGTGCCGGAACACCGTAGCCGTGCCCGAGCAAACTTCCGCTTGGATCGCCACGCGCCTAAGAAGTCGCTCGCGATGACGGGCACTAAACCACCGTGACCACCGGCCCTTCTGCGCGTGGCACCAAGCGACCGATGACCTGATGCGGTAGACCGTGTTGTGCGAGCAGTGCGCTGAGTTCATCAGCCTTCACTGGATCCACGGCGATCAGCAGGCCGCCACTGGTCTCGGGATCCGCCAGCATGAACATGCGCTCCATGGTACTGGCACCCGCAACGTGGTGGCCGTAGCTCTTCCAGTTGCGCAGCGCCCCGTCGGGGTAGCAGCCTTGCGCGATCAACACCTTGGCGTGGGCGATCATCGGCACCGCGTCGTAGTCCAGCTGAGCGTTGAGGCCCGAACCATTGCACATCTCCAACAGGTGCCCGAGCAGCCCGAAACCCGTGACATCCGTAAGGGCATGCACGTGCGGGAGCGTTCCGAGCACATGGCCTATCGTGTTCAGCCGTGCCATGCTGTCGAGCATCACGCGCACTTGATCTTCGGGCAGTATCCCCCGTTTCTGTCCGGTGCTCAGGATGCCAACACCCAAGGGTTTGGTGAGGAAGAGCACATCGCCGGGCTGCGCCGTGTCGTTGCGTTTGATGTGGGCCTTCGGCACTTCGCCGGTAACGGCCAGGCCGAAGAACGGTTCGGGCGCGTCGATGCTGTGGCCACCGGCCAAGGGGATGCCCGCATCATGGCATACTTGTCTGCCGCCCTCCACGACCCGTTGCGCCAATTCCGGCCCCAGCTTCTCGATCGGCCAACCGAGTATGGCAACGGCCAGCAGCGGCTTGCCGCCCATGGCGTACACATCGCTCAAGGCGTTGGTGGCGGCAATGCGCCCGAAGTCGTAGGCGTCGTCCACAATGGGGGAGAAGAAGTCGGTGGTGCTGATGATGCACCGGCCATCGGCGAGTTCGTACACGGCGGCATCGTCGCGACTGCCGTAGCCCACCAGGAGCTTCGGATCGGGCAAGGTGCCCAAGGCGCTCTTCAGGATCAGCTCCAGTTGCGCGGGCGCGATCTTGCAGCCACAGCCCGCGCCATGACTGTATTGCGTAAGCCTGACCGGGTCAGGCGTGGTGGTGCTGTGCATTGTGTTCGATCACGCGTTGCGCGAGGCCGCGAAGGTCGTTGGCGCTGGCCGGTAGGCGCAGCACGCGCTCCGGGTCGCGCTTGGCGGTGCCGTGGCCGTAGGTCTTGTCGTAGTAGGTGAGCGTGATGATGGCCACCGTGTAGAGGTCGCCTACTTCCAAGGCTTCGAGGGCTGCTTTGCAATGCTGTGGACCCAAGCGTTTGCCGATGCGCACGACGGCTTCGGCCAGTTCTGCTTTCGGGTACTTGCCGTAGTCCACCACCAAACGTGCGGCGCGTTCTTCGATGGGCATCTCGGCGAAATACAACTGCGCAGCGCGCATCTGCGCGAAGAAGGCATCGGGGATCTTCACCCGGCCGATCAGCATGCTCTCGTCCTCCAGCCACAGCGGTTTGCTGGCGTCGATGGATCGCACGGCATGCCACAGCAGGTTCTCGAAATGCTCGGTGCTGGGTTGCGGCTCTTCGCCGATGGCGCCGAAGCTCGATCCCTTGTGGTGCGCCAGCGCTTCCAGATCGATCACCTGTTGGCCCAGCGCGCCCAGGTGTTTCAGTGTTTCCGTTTTGCCGGTGCCGGTATAGCCGCCCAGCACCCGCAGTTCAAGGGGCTTGCACAGTTCGGCCTGCACATGGTTGCGGAAGCCTTTGTAGCCGCGCTTCAAGGTGTGTACTTCCGCGAAGCCCGCTTTGTCCAGCAGCCACGCCACACTGCCGCTACGTTCACCACCGCGCCAGCAATGCACGCGGATGCGACCATCGGCAGCCAGCGCCCGCGCCTGCTCCACGATGGTGGCCATTTTCGGACCCACGATGCGCAGGCCCTCCAGCACGGCCGTATCGCGCCCCACCTGTTTGTACAAAGTGCCCACCACCGCGCGCTCCTCATCGGTAAAGAGCGGCTGACTTGTCGCACCCGGTATATGCCCGCGCGCGAATTCACCGGGCGAACGCACATCGATGATGGGCGTGTGCAACGCAAGGAAATCGGCGATGTGCAAGGCGCGGAGCATGGGCCGCCGAAAGTAGATGGGGAAAAGAAGGGAGGAGCGAGGAATGGATCGGCGATCTTATGCAGTCGAGTGGTGTTGTACGCGGGCCGACGGACCTACGCGAACAAGGAGCGGTCGAGCCCGCTTTGGCGGATGATCGACAACAAGGTTCCAGTGCGTAGTTCCTTGTGGTCGGGAACGGGCACCGTTATCGTCGTGTCAGGTTATTGCCGCTGCATGATGATATGGCTCCCGCGCTGCCGCACCTGCTCGAACCCATGTTTGCGCAGGATGGCGCATACTTCACGCCCGCTCAGCACGCGCATCACACAGCCACTTGCACACGGGTCACCAGCACTTCGTCGTGCAGTCGCCCGCGCAGTTCCTCGGGCGAAGCCGATTCGAAGAACAGTTCCAGAGCCTCCACCACGTTCCCACGGGCTTCTTCAATGGTCTCCCCCGGACTGGCCACGTCCAGTTCAGGACAGAGCGATCCCTAACCGTCCCCTTCCCGCTCACTGATAGCTCTTCCTTCACGGGTTACTTTCATGGTGTGGCGTTGTTGCTCAAAGATAGGTGGGCCCGGCTTCTGCCCTAAAACCAAAGGCCCAGCATGCACAGCACGCCGGGCCTTCCGGGGATCACTTCACCACTTGCCTTACGCCGCTGCCTTGCCACGGCCCAGCATCAGGCCGATGACCGCGCCCGTGCCGGCCAGCCACACTGCGTTCACCAGCACATCCACCACCACCACCATCGGCGTGCTGAAGTAGTTCATCATGGCCATGAAGCTGAGGTCGACGCTGAGGTAGAACAGCGCACCGATCACCGCGCCCATCATGGCGCCGCCCATCAGATCGGTGGTGCCCATGCGCTGGAACAGAAAGGCCAACAACAGGCACAATACCAACTGGCCAACGAACATGAGGCCCAAGTTGAACTCCTCCTCCGACTTCATCAACCCTTCGTAATGGATCATGTTGGCTTCGTAGTAGCCCATGAGGAGCATGCCCCAAAGGAGCCAGCCCAAAAGGAATGCGACCACAGCGCCCACCAGGGCGGCAACGATTACTTTCATGTTCATGGTAATGTGGGGTTTTAGTGCAACCCGAATGTAGCCGGGCACCCCAGGCGGCCGCCCGCTGCACGGCAAAGGATCCAACCGGGGGCGGTTGATGGGGGAGGGCAGAGACCACGGATGCTCGCCTGACCGTGCGCCACGCACCTCAACACCCGGCCGTTCACTTTATCCCACTGGCCCACGGCGCCTGAGCCAAGGTTCCCCGCTTCTTCGCAATGCTGCAACCTGCCCATGATCATCGCTTCCATGTCCTTGGCCGAAGTGGCCGCAGCCTTGCGCAAAGACGTTGCACACCTGCAGCGTTACGTGGCCCAGCAACATTGGACCACCGAGGACAGCCGCCGCAAGAACGGGGGCAAAGGCGTTGTGGTGGAGAGCGGCGAATACACGTCGCCCGACCGCATACAATGGCACTATGTGCTCACGTTCGCCAGCCGCAAAACCACGCTCTACCCCTTGGCCTGGTACTTCACGCAGGAAGGCATACACGCCATGCAGGTGGACGCCGCCGGGCCCGCCACCTACCTGAAGCCGCACGTGCTGGACCGCTACCGCCTGCGCTACTACAAGGATGCACAAGTGCTGGATGCACTGGCGCACATGCACACCCGCAACTACGACAAAGCCTGCGAACC
>CADECG010000042.1 GCA_902825795.1 uncultured Bacteroidota bacterium | reverse complement strand
GCTTGCACATGGGACATGCGCTGCCTACTGGTGGAGACGGGAGGTCATCTCATCCTCATAGACAATGGCATCGGCGATAAGCAGGACGCGAAATTCTTCAGTCACTACGACCTGCACGGAGACGATAGGCTGGACAAGTCACTGGCGAAACACGGCTTCACGCGGAACGACATCACCGATGTGTTCCTAACGCACTTGCACTTCGATCATTGCGGCGGCAGTATCCGATGGAACAGCAAGCGCGACGGCTTCGAGCCCGCATTCCCGAAGGCGACCTACTGGAGCAACGAGCACCACTGGCAATGGGCAACGCAACCGAATGCCCGTGAGAAGGCCAGCTTCCTCATGGACAATATCCTCCCGATCAAGGAAAGCGGGCAGTTGAAGTTCGTTGACCTCACCCCGACCCTCTCCCAAGGAGAGGGAGCCACAAAGGGGCGATCGGAGTATGTGAAGCAGATCTTCCCCGGCTTCGATGTTCTGTTCGTGAACGGCCACACCGATGCCATGATGATCCCGCACTTGCAGTACAAGGGCCGCACGGTGGCGTACATGGCCGATCTGCTACCGAGCGTGCATCATGTGCCCGTTGCTTGGGTGATGGCGTATGACACACGCCCGTTGTTGACGCTGGATGAGAAGGCGGCCTTCCTGAACAAAGCCGCAGCGGAGAACTACATCCTTTTCTTGGAGCACGACCCGAACAATCAATGCTGCACGGTGCAGGCCACGGAGAAGGGTGTGCGGCTCGACCGCACGTTCCGCCTCGATGAATTGTAGGCCTCAGCGCTCGATCACGAACCGCACAGCGGTGGTGACGTCCGCCTCCACGGTCACCAACACATAGGTGCCCGGTGACAAACCGCTCACATCCAAGCGCAGCAGTTCGCTGCGCGTCACGTCCATACGCGCGATCACACGACCAGCTAGATCCGTGATGCTCAACACGGCATCGCTGGAAACCAAACCAGCGACGAACAATTCGTCTTGGGCCGGGACCGGATGCACGCGCACACGAGCACCCGCACTCTCGGCAATGCCATCGAACATGGCCGCTTCATCGCAAATGGTGAAGTCCCCGGCTTCAGTGCCACCGCCATTCCAAATGCGTACGAGGTAATCGGTGTTCAGATCCAGGCCGGTGAAGTTGAAGGGGCCAACGCTATCGGTGAAACACTGGATGAATTGCGGCTCGGCGCAAGCCGTGTATAGTGCAAGGTTCAATGTCGCGGCATCGCCCAAGGTCGTAATGATGGTGTGGCTGGCTTCGCTCCCGGTGTTGAACATGAACCATGCATCGTTGACGTTCTCGTATGGATCGCAGCCCGGGTTGGGCAGCGGCGAAGCGTAAGCACAGACCAGCGTCGCAACTACAGGCGCACATTGACCGATGGGCTGGGTGGCCAACACTGTGGCAGCGCTGCACTCATCGTTCGCTAAGCTTGGTGAGCATGGTGCCTCACATGTCATGATCAGCGTGAAATTGCCAGTGGCACCATTGTATCCGTGCACCAGGACCAAATACTGGACCCCCAACACGCTGACGAACGTGGTGATCGAAGAATTACCCGGGCAGTTCGGTCCATCGTCGTTGCCGGCAACACACACAAGACCAGTGCACGCACCCAGATACACGCCGATCTTGCTGTCGAAATTCGTATTGCCGCAGGTGCTCAGCGTTACTTCTTGTCCGTTGCCGACGAAGGTGTACCACACACCAGCGGTATTGACGTTGGCCGATCCGCATTCAGGCGCGGGTGTAACAATGGAATTCACCGTGGTGCCATCGAGGGAATCCCCACAAGCGATGATCACCGCATCTGTGCAGAAAGCGTTGACAGGTGGCGGCAGTTCCAGCGTAGCGAAAGTGTAAGGAC
Organism: uncultured Bacteroidota bacterium; assembly: GCA_902825795.1. Lineage (GTDB taxonomy): Bacteria > Bacteroidota > Bacteroidia > Flavobacteriales_F > PHOS-HE28 > PHOS-HE28. The sequence goes on along the minus strand of CADECG010000042.1, from coordinate 24,173 downwards.
CAGACGCCAAACTCACATTCCCACCACCGCAATCGAGCGTGATGTAGTAATCATAGTCGGTGGAATCGGCTAAGCCGGTAATGTTCACTGGCGGACCATCGGTGCCGATCGTACCGGACGCAATAGAACCGGTACCGATGGCGAATCCGGCCGGGCCATACTCCACCGAGAAGTCTCCCGGTAGCAGCGATGTCCAATCAATAAAGGCCTCGGTGTTGGCGGGGCTGACCACCACGTTCTGTGCGACGGGACATGCTGTACAGTTCAGCGTCAACGTGAAATCACCGGTCTCGCCATCGTAACCTTGAACAAGGATGTAGTATGTGGCACCGTTGGACGTAAGGAAAGTGACCGTGCTTGCAAGATCACAGAACTGGGCATCGTCGTTACCGCCGACACAGGTGAGACTTCCACAAGAGCCGGAATAGACGTTCAAGCGTGTGTCGTAGCCGTTCGCGTTGCAGGTGGTGGCGTTCATGTAGCCGCCGTCACCGGTGAACGTGTACCATATACCAGCAGCCTCAATGCCAGTACCGCAGAAGAACGGAACCGTGTCCACGGCGGCGCTATCGGTGTTACCATCGATACTCTGGCCACAAGCAATGGCCAATGCGCCGGCGCAGTCATCGTTCTGCGCGGAACCGACGAGCGGTTGGGCTACAAGAGCAAAAGCAAAAAGGCGTGCGTAGGTTTTCATGGGTGCAACAATGGCGGCCGAAGATATCCGGGCATCGACGGGGATCCTCGAAAAAGGAGAGACCCATCCGGCTGACTTTCGTCAGTTGCGCGGCTTCTTCCCCCGCTTGTCCGGGTCCTCGTGGAAGAAGTACCGCAGATCGAGGGTCAAATAGCTGCCAAGCACTCCGGTGCGAATGGAATGGTCGATACCATTGAAGCGCCATGTATGCTCAACCGTAACCATGTCGCCGAAGGGCCTGTGGTAGGTGGCACCGACATAGAAATATCCCGACTTCATTGTACGGTATTCGAAGCCGATATTGGCCACCACACCTCCCTGCAGCCAACGGCTCCGGTACCAGTAGGTGCGGCTGTTGTCGTTCGTTTCAACGACGTCCGTAGGATAGATGTCGGCACTGAAGCCAATGGCATTGTTCATCCAACTGCGCTCGCCCAACCTGATGTAAACCAACGCCAGCAGCGGGAGTTCATAGCCTACCCAGCGCACCGACCCGCTGCCCGGTGTGGCATTGGTATCGTTCGAAACAGACCAATTATAGCTCCGTTGGATCTGGTTGATACCTGTCTCGAACGAAATGCTCTTTGATATGCCAGCGCGCACGACAGCACCGAAGGCATAGCCGCCTGTCAGTTCCACCGTACCCTGCAACGCACCCTGCCCAAAGGTCGTGAGGGGCTTGAAGAAGCTGAGCGGGAACACCGGCTTCACCTGAAGCCCGAAAGTGGTTACGCGCTCTTGGGCTTGGGCGGCGATAGGAAGGGCGTGACTGAGTAAGAGTGTGATGACCACTCGACCAAGAACCAAGGGAGAACGGGTGAACGTCCGAGCGAGAAGTGCCGAAAGCACTAGCGCGCAGCGATGAGCAACTGCTGGCCAACGCGCAGCATACTTCGTCTTGTGATACCGTTCAGTTCGCACAGGTGCTGGATACCGATGCCGTAAAGGTCCGCTATACCACTCAGATGATCACCCTTCCGGACCGTATGAAAGGTGGTACCGAGGGGATACGCTGCATAACTCCAACGTGTTTTGGCCAGCACCAGCGTATCACAGAGCAATTCGCCGTTCCTGAGATCAATGAAACGGCCTGCATCAACGGGTACACCCTTGAAGCGCACCTCGAAGTGTAAGTGGCTACCGGTGCTGTGTCCGCTGTTCCCACCAAGCCCGAGCAATTGACCCGCGTCAACATGCTGACCCGGGGTCACCTTCAACCGGTGCAGGTGCGCGTAAAATGTCTCCAGCCCATTGTAGTGGCGCACCACCACAAGCCTACCGAAACCGCCGTAAGTGCCACTGAAACGTACAACACCGGGGAACATGGTGCGCACCGTGTCCCAAACCTGCAGGTCTATATCGACGCCATTGTGCGGGCGGCCGTTGCGCCAACCAAAGCGACTGGTTACAACGCCGTGTATCGGCATACTGAACCCACAGAGTTCTTCTTGATCCGTGAGTTGGACCAGTACAACACTGTCCATCGCGCCCGGGAGCGGGCCATAGGCATTCGGGTTGGTGGTGTTCCAAGCCCCATAGATCTCATCGGCCGGGTGATCCAACCCGGAATACCAAGGAAGCGCAAAACCACCTCTGACTTCCGCAGCCGTGGGCATTTGACTGGCGTAGAGGTTGATCTCATTGACCAACGCGTATGGCACGATATCCAGTTCGAAAAGCGAGTCGATCATGGCCGTGATGCCGTTCTCGTCCAATGACCGTATCCGCTTGAAGAGCTCAAGATCACGGATCATGTCCGCCGGGGCATCGGGCAAAGCGCACAACGAATCCAAGAGTTGATCCAAGCGCTCATCCGTGAGCGACTCACCCCCTTCCAGAAGCTTGTTATCGCCGTACTGAACAACAGCAGCTACCGTATCCGTGCCCCCGCAACCCGGCTCCATGGCTTGCACACCAAGGCAAAGGCCCATTGTGCACAGCAGGGTTCCGGAACGAGGGGTCATAGGGTTCTGTGGCGTTGGTGCGGCCCAACGGGCCCTACTACGGTAAAAAGGGGCGTGAAGATACCCGAGGGTATTATCCATGGAATGCGATCCGACGAACGGCGTAACACGTCAGCTCAAGAGACCATTGCCCCTGCCATATGAACAACTATCAGCTCTTAATGATGCCAGGTCACAAAATGGTCCAAGGGCTTGCGGTAGCCGGTCGGCCACTCGATGGATGGATAGCCCATATAAAACAGCCCAAGGCACTTGTCATACTCACCCATTCCAAGGAATTTCCGCATACCATCCCCTGAGATCGCTGCACCGGTGCTCCAGAATCCGCCCAGACCATATGCGGCGCAGGTGAGGTGCATGTTCTGCACCCCGCAAGCAACGGCCAACATCTCCTCCAACTCGCTGATCTTGCCGTTCGGGTCGCGCGCCATGCCTAGTGCAACTACCACTGAACTGGACAACGGCCGTTGGGTGAGGTTGTCCATTTTGCGCTGGAGGAACTTTTCCGGAGCGGTCGTGCGTATGTACTCATCGCCCAGAAAAACGCTCAACCGTTTTCGCGCATCGCCTTGGAAAACGTGGTAGCGCCAAGGCTGCGTCATTCCGTGATTCGGCGCCCATGTACCATTGGCCAGCACCCGTTCAACGATATCCCGATGCACCTCACGGTCTGTGTAGTCCTTGGGGAAGACCGTTCGGCGATGCTTGATGATCTCGGAAAGTTCACTGACGCTGTACTTCATGTTCTGGTGGAAAGAGGGGGATGCCCGCTGGTGAGGACATAGTAGTGGACCGTGCATCATCGAGCCTTGCGGCACTTCTGTGCGGCAGGCAACGAAAGTACCGGCAAGGGCATCTACGTTTGCGTTCCTCAACCACACCGCCCATGCGCATTGTATCCCTCCTTGCTGTCTTCAGTTGTGTAGCCGCTCAGGCCCAGTTCACGTTGGCAAACCCCGAACATGTACCCGGGCCCGGGCTGTCATTCTCCGTGAATCTCGGACCCTTCGTTGCCCCAGGCTCCGGCGGAGCCAACCAGGTCTGGGATTTCAGCTCAATGGTCGCCACCGGAATTGATACCCTGTACTTCGTTGATCCAGCAAGTACCCCAAGTGGAGCGGATTTCGCAAGTTCAACAGTCGCCTTGTTCGATGGGGATCAGGACTACAGCTACTTCCAAGCGACGGCAACCGAATTCCTGCTCAACGGCAACGACGATGGCAGCTACGCATTCCCCATGAGCGACCCGAGCAAGTACTGGCCTTTTCCGTGCAATTTCAATGACACCTGGAGCGATGTGCTCGGCGGTTCGGTGATCGTACAAGCGCAAACCGTTACCCGTGCCGGCACTGTTACCGGAATTGCCGATGGCTACGGCACACTCCTATTGCCTTTCGGACCGGTTGATGACGTTCTGCGCGTGGTTGTGGATGAGAACTATCAAGATGCGGTTTCCATCATCACGGCCATACACGATGTACAAACGCACTACTACTTCAAGCGCTTCTTGCCGTTCCCTGTGCTCCAGATCACCAACCGGACAACGAACGTGAACGGTAGCATTACCACGTTGCAGACCGCTCAATGGGTGGACAGCGCCGCTGTTGGAGTTCTGGAAAGGTGGAGCACTGGAATAGATGCACAGTTGATCCCGAACCCCGCGGTCGGAAGTACGACGCTCTCATTTGAAGCAGATGGCAACGTTGAGGTAAACGTTATAGACCTGACAGGACGTGTTGCGCTGACCCAGCGCTTGAAGTCGCTTTCGCCCGGTATCCAAACCCACACACTGGATATCAGCACACTTAGCAGCGGCACGTACATGGTGAGGTTTGCCGATAGCAAGGGGGGCATTGGCGCGAAGAAGCTGGTGGTGCGTTGAGCGCACACACAAAAGCGAAAGCCCCGATCTGCATGAAGCAGATCGGGGCTTTCGCTTTTCAGGCCCAGTTCATCGCCGTTTCAACATGGCGATTACCTCACGCAAGTCACGGGCATGCGGAAGCATGTGTCGCCAACGCGCTTGGGTAATGCGCCTGAAGATGATCATCTGGTACACCGTATTCGCGGTATAAGCAAGCGATGCGGTGACGGCTGCGCCGTGCAAGTGTTTCTCCGGGATCAACAACGACCCGACCACGAGCATGACGCCGAGCGCGATGGCACTCCCAATGGCATTGTAATGGTTGCGGCCTGTACCACTGAAGAACATGCTGAAAGCCTGCGACGCAGCCATGGCCGCAATGCCCGGTGCGAGGTACATGACGATGAACGGTATGCCCACCACCTCAGGTCCGAAAACCCAGCGATAGAGACTCTCAGGCAACAACAGAAGCACTAGGAGCGATGCTATCGCAAAGACAACGGACGCCTTCAAGATGGTTAGCGTCACTGTTCGTTGGTCTTCGAGATCTATGGTGTTGCTCAGCTTTCCATAGAGTACCGTGGCCAAGCCACGCGGACCAAGCCATGCGCTTTCCGCCACCTGTGTTCCAACAGTGAAGACGCCCAAGGAACCCGTACCCGTAATACGGTCAATGAACCAATATGTGCAACGATATGTGAGCAACTGCAAAGCATTCGCAAGTTGAGTGAACCCGCCGTGTTTGAAGAGCCGCGACCACACGGGGCCACCGTCGGTGACCCGCACCTCGTCCTTCACCTGAGCAAGCATCGCTACTGAGGCCAATACCGTCGCAATGCCTGCAACGTAACCGGCTTCCACATATGCCATTGGGCTTCGCTGATCGGCGGGCTGAGAAATCAGTACAAAGGCAACCAGAAGCACCACGCTCTGTAGAATAGCGATCCAGTTGAAGGCTTTGATCCGCTGATGGCCGACCAGCAAGCCGGTGTGCGTGGTGAACAACACGGTGATCAATGCCAGCGCGCCAACGTGCACGGTGTAACCTTCCGGCACAATCCCGAAAACCAACATGGCCACATACGCAACAGCCGAAGAGCCCATAGCCCACAGATAAGCGCGCCAGAGCAACGCGCGCCGCGGAACCCTCGGCGCCAAGTATGTAAGGGCCCCGCCACAAACCACGTTGCCCAACAGCACCGCCAGCGTAATGCCCAGCACAATGAGCCCAATGGTCCCCAACCCTTCCTTGCCCAAGCGGTGCCCGGCAACAGCAAAAAGCAGCAAGTTGCTGGTGGCAACCGCCACGCGCGCTGCAATTGAACCAATGGCTGCCTTGATCATTGGTTGCTCCGATCGCGCAAGCGTGACATTTTGCGTTTCAACTCACGCTTCCCCTGCGCTTCGGCGTTGACGTACCGCTTGCCGTCCACCAACGTTATGTTCCCGACCGCGGAGACGGTATGCAACCCTTTGCTGAAGGATGTTCCCTTGAACGGATCCAGCCACTTCACCGTGACTTCCGTGAACGCATCCGGGGTAAGGACATCAACCCGATTGAACGCGATGCGGCCACCATACGTATTGCTGCTGTCCTGGGCTGGTCGCCACAACTCGGTTCCACGCATGAACGGCGTCCCGGCAGGTCTCGCACTGCGAACGTCGTGCTTTATCGGATTCAGGGCGTGCGGCACAAAGGGACCTTGCAATTCCTTGCTCCAGTAGGCATGCAACTCGACGTTGGTGAGCGGGGCTTTTGTCCCCATGAGCCACCAGTACCCTCCGCATTCGAACAGTGTCGGGTCGATCAAGGGTTCATCCAGCAAAGTGCATACGCGGTCCAACGACTCGTTGCTCACATGCACCCTGTACAGCTCGACCTTACCCGAAGCTGCGCTTTCCGGAATACAGTAGACCACATCATCACGCTGAACGATGAACGGATAACTGAGGTGCTTGCCCGTTCCGAGCATAGTGCGACTTCGTTTCAACACATTGTCCGACTTGGGACGAAGCCGGGAGATCTCCCCTATGCCGGTGCGGTAATCGAACTTCTCGTAGAGCACATTCAACTCGCCATCGATCATGTAACCGAAGGGGTCCGCGCGGAATTGCCCCGTGCCGGGTTCGGGCAGCCAGCGCGTATTGAGGTTCGGCTTATCCTCCAACAACGATGCAATGGGTTGGTTGAGGATACCAATGTTCCACTGCTCGTGCTTGCGTTGCGCATCGCGGTGGAAACGCAACTTGTTCGACGCCTGCTTCCAGAGGAACCGGAGGAACACAACGTTACGCGGGTACTTGAAAACCGGGGCGGTTGAGGTGCTGGGCTCGCCTTCGGCAACCAACGCTCTTCCGGCCAGCAATTCCTTGCACAGTGCCGCAGGCCAATGCGCGCTTGCCGAGAGCACGGTATCAACGGTTTCCTGCAACGAGTGATCCACTGTGTTGAACCAGCCCTTGCGCAGCACCACACCGCCGTCGAGCCGATCAGTGAGCCGTTGAAGGATAGCGCCCGTCACCGGATCGTCGTGCATGGTTTCCCAAAAGCCGGGAGGCCCACCACGGTACTTGAGTTCATCGCCATGATGAAAACTCCACACCCCGAACCTGGGCAGTTCGAGGATCGCGCCCCGTATGATGTTGAAGCCAAAACGCAACAGCACGTCGGGCTTGTGGCGTGCTATCGCCGCAATGTCCTGCTGCGTGAAATGCTCGCTGTGCTTATCCCTTTCAGGTGTGCAACTAACGACCGGGACACCTGCCAACTCTTGCGATAGATCGACCAAAGTCATGGCCCGGGGCCTAAAAAAGCGCTTGCGGTATTGCAAGTACAACACCATATGCCACGGGTAGGTCAACAGCCTCCTCAAACGCGATGGGCCCGGCCGTGCTGTTTGGTTGTAGTCCCCATGGCTACCGTTCCTTACCAACACAACGACATTGACCCCGGGTACACTTTTCAGTAGCTGAATGCACTTAGCCTCCCACTCACGGAACACCAGCCCATTGCACAAGATGCCTACGCGCAGTTCCACGATCAATTCCGCTCAGCGAGCACGCGTTCGTAGATAGTGAAGAACTGACGGCCCACAACCGCAGGCGAATAGCGCCCATGCACGGTTTCCCGAATGGCGTGCGGGTCGAACCGCTCATGAACGGCGACCATATTCCGAATAGCCTCAGCTAATGCAGCCGTGTTGTCCTTTGGTATCAGGAAGCCGTTCCGGCCATCAATGAACGCCTCCGGCCCACCGCAGCGTGTGGCAATGACCGGTTTGCCGAGCATCAAAGCCTCCCCTGTTACCACGCTGAATGTTTCGAACCTACTGTTCACGATAAGGAAGCCGCTGCGAGCAATATGGGCCAAGGTATCGGTGGGGCCCAGTTGGCCGGTGAAGGTGATGCGATCATCGAGGTTGAATGCCGAAGCCATTTCACGCAATTTCCGCTCATCGACGCCACCACCCACCACTACCAATCGCAACTCGGGCAACGCGTCCCTCAGGAGCACCATCGCTTCCAACACCCCGCTGATGTTCTTCACCCTATCCACCAGATCCGCAACGACGATCGCACTTTGCGGCGCGCCTTTGGCAGCGACACGGTGCTGTTCCAATGGAAGCACGTTGGGTACCACCTCGAACTGCTCCACCAAGCCCGCATCGTGCAAAGCCGTCCCCAGCCGTTCGGATACAACAGTGGTTGCCATTGACTTTCGGAATACGGACCTCATGAATGACCTGTGCAGGAAGCTTCGAAGTTGCCATCGACCGTCCAAAAACTCACTGCTGTGCTCGGTGATCATGAATGGAACAGCCGAGCTGCGGCGTTCGCGCAAGGCCAAAAGAGAAGGTCGCGTGAGAACATGCACATGGATCAACTGAGGATATCCCCTTTCAGTGATGAATCGGCCCCAGGCAAGGCGTGCAGCGCGCCAGTAGCGCAGCAGGTTGATCGGTGTTCGCCACAACGCAATACCCTTCTCCAAGGGTTTGTAGTAGGCCCGCAACGTCCAAACACCTTCCTCTTCCGCCACCTCATCCTGATAATGCGCGAGCATCAACGGGTCCTTCAGGATAGTGACCACACTTACCTGTACGAACCCTGAAACCGCCTGTGCGTGGCGCTTAATGAACTCACCGACCTGCGGATCGCGCCGGCCCAAATAGTACTTGGGCAAAAAGACCACGTGCATGGCGCGGCACAAAGTAACCCGCCCTCGAACGCGCTTCTATATTTGCGCCCCGTTCGCCGAAAGGCTTGCGGAAATGGTGGGTGTAGCTCAGTTGGTTAGAGCGCCGGATTGTGATTCCGGAGGTCGTCGGTTCAAGCCCGATCATCCACCCGAAGCCCCTCGACATGTCGGGGGGCTTTTTCGTTCACATCGTCTTGATGCCGTATAGTTTGCACAACCACCCCAAGTGCCCGATGTGGCTGCCCTCGTGTCGTATGGCATGCATCACCACATGACGTACGTGATCACCAAAGGGTAAACCGGTGATGTTGGGCTGCGAAAGCGCCTCGTCATCGAGCGTTGCAACATGAGCAATGGCCTTGGTGTGCACGGCGTTGAACATGTCGAACACTTCAGCGAAAGGTGGGCATTCCGCCGGCGGGAGCCCTGCACCCCCTAGGGTGAAATTCTTCGCCCAAGAGAACTTGATGACCTCGCCCCCGGTGGCGCGCAGGAGCAGTCCGTTCTCCGTTGTTGCCAAGTGTGCGATCAACCAGAACGCCGAGTTCAGTTCCTTCCCCTCGCACACGAAACGCCGGTGAAGGTCCTGATCCCTCAACCTATTGAAGTAGTTGAGCGTGTACTGGCGTGTACTGTCCATAACAGTGGCCAGGATCTGGGCTTCGGTCTTCATGGATCAGGTCGTGTGTTGTGGATCGGGGCAGCGCGCCATGCCGCCGTTGCCCACCGAAATGAGATCAGCAACACGCGCAGTGGCGAACGAAAGCGGAGAGGGAGGGATTCGAACCCCCGGTACCCTTGCGGGCACATCTGTTTTCGAGACAGACCCGATCGACCACTCTGGCACCTCTCCGATCGACCTTGGAGCAACGATGCTCCTTACCCCCCATGTTCCGGAACACCGGCTCCCACGGAAGGGCGGCGAATATAGCCGATGGCCTCTCGGCGGATGGCGGTTACTTTGCCGATATGATGCGGTGCAGGATGACCCGAACAGAACAGATCGACTTGACGCGCGACATGGCGCCACGGGCCTACTTCCCATCGCCTCGCCGAGCAGGAATACGAGGGGTAATGACCTTCTTGGTCGGCGTAAGTGCACTGATGGTCATGGCGCAACCGGCTAACCTGCTGCGGATATCAGTTGGGACTATCGGGATCGTGAGCGATGCTCCGATGGAACGTATAGCAGCGAACACGGCCGAGGCGACAGGTGTATTGGATGCCGTTGCGCGATCCTTCGCGATGCAGATCCCTGTGATGTCGTTCGTGGGCTTCAACAGCCCATTGCAGCAGGAACATTTCAACGAAAACTATATGCAGAGCGACCGTTACCCGGTCGCGGTTTTCAAGGGGCGCATCATTGAGGCGGTGGACCTGACAAAACCGGGCACCTACCGCGTGCGGGCAAAGGGCAGCTTAGCGATACATGGCGTTGAACAGGAGCGTATCATCGAATGCGTATTGGTTGTTACGGAGCGCGGTGTGCAGGTAACAAGCAAGTTCGATGTGCTTCTGGTGGATCACGACATCAGAGTGCCACGTGTGGTGCAACAGAAGATCGCTCCGAGAGTGGAGGTCACCGTGGATGTGCTGTTCACATCCGGAGCGCTTCCGAAAAAATGAAACGCTTGGCCTTTGCCGTCTTCGGCTTCGCGACTTTGAATGCCACGGCGCAGTATCCTGACACACGGATCTTCGACCTCCGCATCGGTCAGCAACGCCCGCACATTTCCTGTCTGGCGCAGGATGCGCAACAGCTGATCTGGGCGGGTAGCGATGTTGGCGTCCTCCGCACCGATGGTGAACGCACCGATCTCTTGTTCAGGTCCGATGGTGCAACCGTCACATGTTTGGCACGCAGCGGAGAATTCGTTCTGGCGGCGCTGAGCGATGGTCGGCTCCTCCGCTTCCAGGGTGAACGTGTGGTGGAGGTGGCCAGGAATGCGCTCTTCGTGAAGTCTCCTATCCGCTGCATGTATTGGGACGGAAGGCGCACGTGGATCGGCACGTACGGTTCCGGGCTTCGATCGCAGAACGGTGAAAATGCTACGTCGATCACAGCGGTCAACGGGCTTCCCGATGATCATATTCACGCCATAGCGGGTTTCGGCCAAGGGCTCGTTGCGATCGCCACCGATCTAGGGATCGCTATTTGCGACAGTAGTGGCAAGGTGGTCGGCAAATTCACCGAAAGCGAAGGCTTGCCCGACAATCTCGTGACATCGCTCCAAAGAGACGGTCAACGCGGCTTGTGGGCGGGCACGGATCGCGGTGGGGTTTTCCATCTTTCGACCACGGGTGTAGTGAGGAATATGGTGACCCCTTGGCCTTACGGGTCGGTTCTGAGCGTTGCCGCGATCGATAGCATGCTGTATTGCTCAACAGCCAGCCGCGGAGTGATCGTCTTTGCCATAGGGGCCAACATTGCTACGTACACCCCACAGGCTTCGCAGGTGAACGACCAAGCGAAGTCCATGCAACTGATGGTGGGAGCGGATGGTGGTATTTGGTGGTGCGACGGCAGCGAGCGCCTTCGCCGTAGTGATCCACGCGTACTGTTCGCCCCTCAGCACGAAGGGCTGGATCTAACCGGGATAACGGCCATTTGCGCCGACGATAGTGGCCGTATCTGGCTGGCCACGCCCGATGGTGTGTTCGGTCACTATGCCGGCTTTCCCGACAAGGAACACTTCCTTCGACTTCCGATCGAGGTGCCACGGAACACACCGGTAACAAGCCTGCATGCCGACCCCATTGGGCATGTTTGGGTGGGCACCTTCGGGAGCGGCGTTTATCGCGTGCGGATCCGGGGCGGCAACGTGGTCCACTATACAACAGCCAGTGGTTTGAGCAACGACAATGTCTTGGCCATTGCGAACGCCGCCGATGTTCCATCGGGAGCGACATGGTTCGCAACACTCAGCGGGCTCAGCACCTTCAAGCCCGATCCGGGTGACCTAGCGACAGGAACAATGACCGCGATACCAACCCCAGGTAGCGGCTTTTTATACGATGTGATCCCGTGGCCAGGCCAAGGCATGCTTGCCGCCACGGACGGCAGCGGGATCGTTTTCGTGCCAACGAACGGCACCGCACGAATACTACACGAAGATTCGATCAATACGGCCTATTCGCTGTGCGCTGACGCCAAAGGCCGGGTGTGGGCCATGGGCCCTGGCACAGGTCTCTGCCTTATTGCGAAAGGAGCACCCACTTTCCAACGATATGGGCGCGGGGTGGCCCCCTTCGATGGAGAGATGTTCGCGATGGCGTCCTTCGCTGGTGAAGTCGTAGCCGTCGGTCAAGGTGGTTCCGCGGCGTTCGACCCCGCCGCCGGGCAGGTGGTTGATCTCAGTCATGAATTCGGCTTTGCGGGTATTACCGCTGAATTGAACGCCGCATGTACCGATGCGTACGGGGCGCTCTGGGTAGGGACCGACCGCGGATTGGTCCGGCTTCGGGCTGTGCCACACATTCTCAGTGCCGATGTACCAACCGTGATCACCGCATTACGATGGGCGAATGAAACCCTGCCTCTTGGCGGAGAACACACATTGGCGCACGATCAAGATTTCATCACGATCCAATTCGCCGGGGTCCGTTACACGGCGCCCGAACAGATCCGCTTTGAATACAGTCTTCGGGGCTATGATAAGACGGTACGTACTACGCGTGACCGCGAAGTATCATGGAGCCAACTACCACCGGGCGACTATGAATTCCAGTTGAGGGCCGCGCTAGGGGACAATCAGATGCCGAACACTTGGACCGCGCTCCACTTCACCATTCTCAAGCCCTGGTGGTTGCGATGGTGGGCGCTGACCCTGGGACTGGTGCTCATTGCGAGCACGATTTTGGTGCTCTTGCGGTTGCGTGATGATCGCATACGCTATCGTGATAGGATGGAAAAGGAAAAAGCGCGGTTCCAATTGGAGGCATTAAGAAGCCAAGTGAACCCGCACTTCCTGTTCAACAGTTTCAACACGCTGATCGGCTTGATCGAAGAAGACAAGGGCAAAGCCGTGGAGCACACCGAGCAACTGAGCGACTTCTTCCGGAACATCTTGCAGGTGCGGGACAAGGACCTCATACCGCTATCAGAAGAACTGCCGTTGCTCAGCACTTACTTCAAACTGGAAAAGCAACGATTCGGTGACCGGATTGCATTAGAAGTGGATCTCCCCCCCAACGCAATGGAAAGCATGATCCCCCCGCTCACACTACAACTGCTCGTTGAGAACGCGATCAAGCACAATCGTGCTACCGGACAGCATCCCTTGTTGATCGAAGTGGGTGCTACCTCCGATGCCCTCCGGGTCAGGAATCCCTTCAGGCCAAGGACCACAGCGACAGTCGGTACCGGGTATGGACTTGAAAGCATAAGACAACGCTACCAAGTGCTCACGGACCGCCCCATCCAACTCGAGGTGACCGATTCTTATTTCGAGGTTCGGATCCCGCTTATCACCAAAGCACCATGAACATACTGATCGTCGAGGACGAAACTGCGGCGGTGAAGCGCCTCCAGAAGTTACTGGCGGATATCGACCCCGCCATTCGAACCGCAGGCATCACCGATACGATAGCCGGAACTGTTGCTTGGCTGGAAGCCAATGAAGCACCTGACCTGGCTTTTTTCGACGTCCAACTGGCCGACGGCGATAGCTTTCAGGTCTTCGCTAAGACTGCGGTCGGCTGCCCGGTGATCTTCACCACAGCATATGACGAGCATGCCTTGAAGGCCTTCAGGGTGAATGCGATCGACTACCTGCTGAAACCCCTGAAACGTGAAGATCTGGAGGAAGCACTGGACCGCTTGGGCAAAGTGAGATCAGTGCGTGATCACCGATCTCTTGCGCTCAATGTCGAACAAGAGAAGCCGAGTCCAACGCCTATCAAGCGCTTCCTTATCCGGTATGGGGAACACTTTCGGGTGGTGGAGCCCGATGGCATAGCCTACATCCATTCGCTGGAGAAGAACACCTTTCTGCGCACCAAGGAAGGCCGGGATCTCCCGCTCGACGAAAGTCTTGACCGGTTGGAGAAGCAACTCGATCCGGAAAAATTCTTCCGGATCAACCGTCAGGTCATCGTTCAGTTCCACAGCATCAAGGAACTGTTGGCCTACAGTAAGAGTCGCGTGAAAGTGATCATGGAACCACCGTACGGCGAGGATGCCATTGTAAGTAGCGAGCGCTCGGCTGAATTCAAGCGTTGGCTCGCCGGGTAGCCATTCGCCCCGAACACCGTCTTCATCCCCCGGATCTCCTGCCTCGTCGTAGCGGTTGATGTGCAGCCGTGGCCGACGTGGTTGTTTGGTACCGTGAACAACGGGATCCGCGAACGGAACAAGCAACAGGTTGGCCTGGGCCAGCCAGTAGCGTTTTGCCAAAGCGAGGCGCGAGGCGTAGGACGCCCTGAACAGCATGGAACATGGACGGTGGGGAAATCGGGACATGTACTTGCTCAAAGGGATAAGGACAAGGACTGGGGTTCGGCCCAGGTCACTGTTGCTCTCCGCACCGAGAACGGACCCGGGAGTGAGGTGGATGCAATTGGCAGCGCAATGAAAAACGGAACACCGAAGGAATTGGTCCACATAGACCCGACCGACCTGCATGAACTGTTAGCCACAAAACCGGAGAGTTTACTGGGCCGGATCATTGAACTGAACCAACGCAAGCGCTACCACAACTCCCTCGATGCCATTGCGCTCTTGCAACGATTGCTCGAGTGGAGGAACCTTCTCCACCCCACTGGTCCGCGCAAGTCCTGACAGCTCGAACATGTGCTACCCGATTCGTCCGGTCGGCTTCCCGTCTCATCCGGTTGGACCGGCCAAGAACCTCAACATCGCTCTAGTGTTGCACTGAAGACTAATACAATAACCAGAATGCAGACATCATTCTCCAAAGGCAGGTTCGGCATTGGTAGGGCCGTGATCATGGCCTCGTGTATGGGCCTGATGGCATGCGTGCACGAACCGCCCATTTCACCTGAGGAATTGATCGGGGACAATGGCAACGGGAATGGTGGCAACAACAATACTGGCGTGCCTTGCGACAGCAGTTTGGTGTACTTCAACCAGCAAGTATTGCCCATACTGGTAAGCAACTGTGCTGTACCCGGTTGCCACAACCTACCCACCGACGACAACGACTGGCTGCAGATCACGAGTTACACAAGTCTGATGAACAGTGGCATCGTACAGGACGGGGAATTGATGGAGGTGCTTACCGAAGATGACCCGGACGACATCATGCCCCGCCCACCTGCCGATCCGTTGAATCCGGACGAGATCGCGTTGATCGCCCTCTGGATCCAACAGGGTGCTCAGGACCTGAATTGCGACAACTATGCGGGTGGCTGCGATACCACCAATGTCACGTACGCGGCCGATATACAACCTTTGATCGCCCTCAAGTGCCAAGGCTGCCACAGCGGTGGTAGTCCGCAAGGCGGTCTTAACTTCACCGCATGGAGCGCTTTGAATACCGTAGCCATGGACGGCCGCTTGGAAGGAGCAGTGAAACATCAGACCGGATATGCGGCCATGCCGCCGAACGGAGGTTGGTTGCCCCAATGCGAGATCGACATGATCAGCGTTTGGGTACAACAAGGCGCCCCTCAGAATTGAGCATGATGAGCAGAAGCACGATCGCATTCTTGGCCATGTTGTTGCTGGCCGGATGCTACTACGACAAGGCGGAAGTCCTCTACCCGGGAAGCTTTTGCGACACTGCGAACGTGACCTACAGCGGCACAACGAAAGCCATTCTGGAAACGAACTGCGCCATCAGCGGATGCCATATTGCCGGTGGCACGGGGCCCGGCAATTTCACATCATATGCGGAGGTGAAGCAACGGGTGGACAACGGGACATTCCGCATTTTGGTCCTTGAGAACCGCACGATGCCACCGAGTTTCTCGCTCAGTTCGTGCGAATTGGAACAATTATCGATCTGGCTCGATGACGGAGCCCCGGAAAACTGAACCATGAAAAGGAAGACCGTTCTGCTTTTAGTGGTTGTTGCGCTTGGCCTCGCCGGCGGCACCTATGGTGTGCGCGAGTACTTCAGGGGCCCTGAGGACAAATCTTCGGAAACCGCTGTTGCCACTCTTACAGCGGAGCAGTTGGCCTTGGAATTCATGAATGATGAGGCTTCAGCAACCGCGAAGTATGTCGGCAAGGTGGTGCAGGTCACCGGCACCGTGGAAAGGATCGAGGGGAAAGACGTTTTCCTCAGAACGAATGCCGCGGATAACGTGGTGCGTTGCACGTTCATAAGCAAACCCGCGATCAAGGCCGAGGATATCGTGGCAATTAAAGGTGATTGTGGCGGCGCGATCGTGATGATCGGCGCGGAGGTCCAATTGTCGCAATGCGCTGTCGTGGAATGATGCTTGCAACGGAAGCCAGAATATCAACGAAACACACATGAACACAAGGAATTTCATCATTACGGCAGCCCTGGTGCTGCCCTTGGGCCTCACCGCCCAAGAGCGGTGGACGGCGCGCACCGGCACGGTCACTTTCAACAGTACCACGCCGCTGGAGAACATCGACGCGAAGAACACAAAGGCGAGCAGCGTGTTCGACGCCACAACGAACGACTTCGTCTTCGTGGTGCTGATCCGTTCCTTCGAATTCGAGAAGGCGCTGATGCAGGAGCACTTCAACGAGAACTACATGGAGAGCACGAAGTTCCCGAAGGCGACCTTCAAGGGCAAAGTGAGCGGGTTGAAGGCCGGCGCACTGAGCGCAGCAGGCACATACAACGTGACCGTAACCGGCGAAATGACCATGCACGGTGTAACGAAAACAATCACCACGACAGGTGTATTCACGGTTGACGCAGCGGGTAAGGTGAGCGCCAGTTGCGACTTCTTGGTGAAACCAGAGGATTATGAGATCAAGATCCCCGGAATGGTGAAGGACAACATTGCTAAAGACATCAATGTCCATGTGCGCATGGAGTATGTGCGCAGTTGATCTGAACGAAACGAATGGAACAGGCCCCGCGATGGGGCCTGTTCCATCAAAAAGCCTCTCGTCATTGGACCGACCATGAAGAAGTTCCTATTCCCCATCGTGCTGATAACAGCGGCCACATCCATCAAAGCCCAAGATGACCTGCTGGCCTTGTTGAACGACAGTGTCGAAGAGAAGATTTTCAGTACCGCCAGTTGGAAGAGCACACGGGTGATCAACGGCCACAGCACTGAGAACACCGCACATGGGGTGCTGGACTTCAGGATCGGTCACCGTTTTGGTTTTGTCAGCGACGGCATCTCAGAATTTTTCGGATTGGACGGGGCCACTGTGCGGCTCGGATTCGACTACGGGATCACGGACCGTTTGCAGGTCGGCTTCGGCAGAAGCGGATACCAGAAGACTATCGATGGCTCACTGAAGTACAAGATCCTTCGCCAATGCGAATCGGGCTGCGGAATGCCGATCACGCTTTCCCTCGTGGCGGCCTCATCAATTACCACGCTTACGGCCGACAAGGTTCCTTGGTATGAGCCCGGACGCACCGATTACTTCACGCATCGGTTAGCCTACTCCTGGCAGTTGCTGATCGGCCGGAAATTCAGCGAGGGGTTCACATTGCAGTTGATGCCTGGACTTGTGCACCGCAACTTGGTCCAATACGAGGAAGAAGAGAATGACGTGATGAACATCGGTGCTGCCGCGCGCTACAAGTTGAGCAAGCGCCTAGCGATAACAGCCGAGTACTACTACGTACTGCCTGACCAGCTTGCGGAACCTACATCGGCTGAATTGGCAGCTGATCCGGATGCAGGATTCAAGAATTCATTGGCGATCGGGCTCGACATAGAAACCGGCGGTCACGTGTTCCAGTTGCACTTCTCGAACAGTACCGGGTTGTTCGAACGGGCCTTCATCACCGAAACGGTTGGTTCATGGGCCGAGCAAGAGGTCCACTTCGGCTTCAACATCAGCAGGGTATTCACGCTGCATCGGCCGAAAAAGCCAATGTGAACAACGTGTCCCCACCCAGTGGGGCACCGACAGCAAGTGTCGGATCAGTGCTGCTCCTGCGCACGGCTGCTGCCACTATCGTAGAACATATAGCCAATGAACATGCAGGCCACGAATGCAACGAAGCTGAGCAGACCAGTGACGTTGTCGATATGGCCTTCCTCCGTCAGCACGTTCTCCGTGTCCAACAAACCGGCGTGCATGGGGATCAGCAAGCCAATGCTCCAGATCACCCAACCGATGATCATGTTCTTCGTGATCTTCATCTTGTTCAAGTTGGCGGCAAAGTAAACGGCCGTTCTGGATCATATGGGTCGATACCGAATGAACTTTGCCGGGACCATGTGGAAGCTGTGTTTGGCGGGTTCATTGGTGCTTGGTAGCTGCAATGCGGGCAACCCATCAGCACCCGCCGATCGAACGGTCCGGAACAGTGCCGGTGCGGTGATCGCAAGCGTGACTACCAATGGGACCGAAAAGAGCGGCGTGACCGTCATCCGATTACCGGACGGCCGGATGAAATACGGTCTGTATGCCCAAGGGTTGAAACATGGAACTTGGCTGGAACTGTCGCCCCATGGGGATACGATGGCCGTTCAGCGCTATTCCGATGGACTCGGGCATGGTATCCAACAACGTTATCGGTCCGGAGCCCTGGTCGAGGAGTCCACGTTCATCAATGGTTTGGAACACGGTATACGCAAAGAGTGGCACGCGAACGGAATGCCCGCAGCCCTTACCCCCTTCTTGGAAGGAAAGGAACACGGCATTGCGCACCGATGGGCGCTGCATGATTCCGCGCATGTGGGCATGCATGTGACCGGGCCTTTCGAACGGGGAGTGATGCACGGCACGTGGCGGAGGCTGTACCGGAACGGGACCCGTTGTGGTGAGAACCCCTATTTGAACGGTTTGCGCGAAGGCGTTTGGACCATTTGGTCAATGGACGGTACCGTGCTCAAACAGGTGGAATACCGCAACGACCGCAAGGTGAGAACCATCGTCGATAAACTGAGGTGAACGCTACTACGGCAGCACCTTGCCCGGGTTCAGAATACCCTGGGGATCGAAAAGCCCCTTGATCCCGCGCATCAACGCCAGTTGGTTTTGATCGAAGGCGACATCCATGTATTGGCGCTGTACGAGGCCAATGCCATGTTCGCCGCTGAGCGTGCCACCTAGCGAAACAGTGAGCTGGAATATCTCACGGATGGCTTTGGGTAGCTCATGTTCCCAATCATGATCACTGAGCTGGCCTTTGATGATGTTCACGTGCAGGTTGCCATCCCCGGCATGACCATAACAAACGCTCCTGAAGCCATAACGCGCTCCGATCTTCTTCACCCCGTCCAAGAGATCGGGCAAGGCAAAACGTGGCACAACCGTATCTTCTTCTTTGTACACGCTGTTCGCCTTAACGGCAACGGCAACGCTTCGACGGAGCTTCCATAGCGCGTCCTTATCGCCGGGACTTTCCGCGAAGAGGATCTCCCCGCATTCGTGTGCTTCCATCACCTGCACGATCGCTTCGCAATCCTTCATCATTGAATCGGTGTGATTGCCGTCCACCTCAATGAGCAAGTGGGCCTTAACCCCGGCTGGCACCTTGATGGGAATGCCTTCCACATGCTCAAGCGTCCAATCGATGGCGTCGCGCTCCATGAACTCAAGGGCACTCGGCGTGATGCCTGCACGGAACACGGCACTCACCGCCTCGCAGGCTTTGCGGGCATGGGCGAAGGGCACCAACATCAATTTGGTTTCGCGCGGTAAGGGCACTAAACGGAGCACGGCCTTGGTAATGACGCCGAGCGTTCCTTCGCTGCCCACCACCAAGCGCGTAAGGTCGTAGCCTGTGGCATTCTTCAAGGTGTTGGCACCGGTCCACATCAGCTGGCCATCGGCCATGGCCAGCTGAAGGTTGAGAACGAAGTCGCGGGTTACGCCATACTTCACGGCGCGCGGCCCACCAGCGTTCTCGGCAAGATTCCCACCAATGGTGCAACTGCCGCGGCTGCTGGGGTCGGGCGGATAATACAAGCCCTTCGCTGCAACTGATTCCTGAAGCACCTGGGTGATCACCCCGGGCTCAACGGTCACCTGCAAATTGCGTTCATCGATGTCCACGATATGGTTCATGCGATCGAGCGCAAGACCGACACCGCCGTGAACGCTGAGTGCACCACCGCTCAACCCCGTGCTACCCCCGATCGGTGTCACGGGCACATGGTGTTCGTTGCACACCCGAAGCACTTCCGCGACTTCCTCAGCGGTATTCGGCCTCACCACCACTTCGGGTGGAAAGCTCAGATCCTCGGTCTCGTCGTGACCGTAGTGTCTGAGCTTCTCTTCGTTCGTATGCACATGTTCGTTACCGACTATGCGCACCAGTGCGGTAATGACGGAGCGACTGACCTTGTTGAAGTGCATGCGGAGCACCCCATGCTCAAGTATATGTGGGGCGCGGCGAAAGTATCCGGCCGAAGCACCTTCTACCTCACTCCCACCTCCTCTAGCAAGCTGCAGCGTGAAATCGCGGCCGGGGTCACCACGGGCTCCTCAAGCGGAAGTTTCCCTCCGGGGAAGCGCTGGGCAATAATGCGCTTTGCATCAGGGCCATCCAGCTTCATACTTCCCCATTTTTCAACCTCTCCTACCTCCATGCCCGCACCGATCTGGTAGATCTTCCAAACCAGCTCACTGCAATAGATCTCTTCATCGCTCCATAGGAAACGCGTGTCGTACGCCTTGCCCATCATGCCCTCACCCGCTGTGCGCATGCGTTCCTTGACATCGGTGGTCAACTTCGCCGGGTCCTTCAACCGGAGAATGCTCCAGTGGCCGGTCCGTCCCAACCATTCCGTCAACGTGGTTTTGCGCACAGGACCCACGGCTTCGAGCACCATGGCTTTGCCCTGTTCCATGAACACAATGCCACAATGCGTCCAATCGCTCTGAGTGGCTTCCCGTATGGCGCTGCATTGAGGGGAGATCGAAGTCTGCAGAACGATATCCCCATCCTGGACCACCGGGATCGCAGGAGACTTGAGCTTTTGCTGTAGGCCCCCATCGGCCCAACTGGTCCCGAAAAGCAGGAGACCGATGAAAGCGAACAACCACAAGGGCCGGACGCGGAGAACAAGTTGACGCAAACGCATGGACGATCGATTTCACCGACGGCGACAACCACCGTGCCGAACAAGAATGCGTTCAGCGCAGGTCCGTAACGTCCCTGATCCCGATGGGCCGTGACGCCACGAAACCCTCACCGTATTTGACTCCGATCAGACGGCCGAACTGCAGCGCACGCCCTTCGATGAATGCCGTGAAGTCCTTGCCGCTGATGCTCGATTCCGGCTCGGCGCTGTTCGGGTCGAAGAACTGGCTCTTGAAAGCAAGCACCGCTTCCATGCGCTTGGCCCACTGCTCGGTCACATCAACAACCAACGTGGGTTCCATCCACCAGTCCTGGATGCCATGCAATACGGTGACCGGGCGCCACGCTTCCTGTTGGCCCCTCTCATCCACCGTCTCCACGCGCCGCAGCCCGCTCAGGAAACAGGCTTCAGCAACCAACGCCCCACCCCTTCCGTGGTCAGGGTGGCGATCCTTGATCGCATTGGTCAGCACAGTATTCGGGCGATGCCTGCGGATTGCACCCACAACCTTCAACAAGCTCTCGCGATCAGAGCGGAAGAACCCATCAGCGAGATCCAACTGATACCGGAACGAAGCCCCAAGGATCTTCCTGGCCGATTCCGCTTCCTGCTGGCGAAGCGGCCCGCTACCGCGCGTACCCAACTCCCCGATCGTGAGGTCCACGATCCCTACGGATCGACCTTGCGCAACATGCCGCAGGACGGTTCCACCCATGCACAGTTCAACATCGTCAGGATGTGCGGTAATGCAGAGGATGTCAACCATGCTCATTTCGAGCCAAGCCAATTGAGCACTTCATCGCACATGGGATCCCTGCCGCTGGGCAGGTACATCACCAACCGGCCTTCCTCGTCGATCAGGAACTTGTTGAAATTCCACTTCACCTTGAAGTCATCGAGCCCGTTCTTGCTCTTTTGGGTGAGCCATTGATATACGGGATGCGGGTTGTCGCCCTTGATATCCACCTTGGCCATCATCGGGAAGGTGACTCCATAGTTCTTCTCGCAGAAACCCGCGATCTCTGCGGATGACCCTGGCTCTTGCCCACCGAAATCGTTGCTCGGGAACCCGAGGACGACGAAACCACTGTCCTTGTATGCCGTGTACAATTCCTGCAATTGCTTGTACTGGGGTGTATAGCCGCATTCGCTGGCTGTGTTCACCACCATGATCTTGCGTCCCTTGTATTGCGAAAGGGCGACCGGCTGACCGTCGAGACCAGTAGCGGTAAGCTCGTAAAAAGAGACAACCGGGGTTTGCGGTGAGCCAGCGGATTGAGCGCGCCCAGTGAAGGGATTGAGCGATGCCAGAATGGAGAGCAGGAAGGTGCGCATGTTCGCGGATCGTTTCATGGGGCGAAGATCGGGCGTAGCACCATGCGATGAGTGCGCGGATATCTTTGGCGCCCCCGACGCGTCGGGGTTCGCGAACCTTAGCAGCGATCTACACAGTGATGCGCATCCTTCTTTTCCCAACGGTCCTTCTCTCTGTGCTTTGCATTGCGCAAGCTCCGGTGAAGATCATTGACCCCACATCGGTCGATCCCAAAGGCGACCTGCGTCGGGACAAACTCGCGATGGCCGGGTTGCAAGCGGCAGGACTGACCGGTGATGAACAGGATCTGGTGGCGGATCAAAGCAGCTTGTCCATTTGGCCAAAGGGCTTGTTGAACGATAGCGCCCGCGCAGCCAACGCGCCCTACATCCAGAACTACTCGGCATTCCGCCTCGGCAACTTCGTTCGCGACACGGTGCGTTACGCCGTTGTGATGTTGCCCGCTGCAACGAACATCCACATGCCGGACGATATGCGGCCGCTGGCTGATCTGTTCCTTGCGTTGCCCGAGAAGGCGGTCGTCAATGCGAACACCGGTGTGGTGCGTCCCCGCATAAGCCGTGGGCCGCGGTGGAAGAGCTTGCGCGAAGCCAAGATCCTGAAGCCCGATGAGCTTTTCGCCACATATGAACTTGCGGCCGACAGCGCCGCGAAGACGGCGATGCTGCGTACCATGAGCGAGAGTGAATACGACCAAGTGGTGTTCCGCAGCAACGAGACCAACTGGCCCGATGGCATCAACACCTTCGACGAGCGCTTTCCACGCATCCAGGATTTCAAGAAGTACAAGGCCTATGCGAGCGCCAAATGGGAGGACAAGATCCTGGTGATCATTCCCGCAGAGAAGAACAAGAAGATGCCTGCGCTGTTGCGACCCTACGTCGATCTGTACTTCATCTATACGAAGGGTGCGGTCGAAGTGAAGGAGAAGAAGAAGAAGTGAAGCGGTAGAGCAGTGAAGCAGAGTTGCGGTTGACAATGCTTTTGGGGCCACCTCATTCCCTGCGGTCGCCATACACACTGAAGAGGATCGCGACAAACCATGCGCCCCGCCGAGATCAGCAGCCTACTTGCCTTGGAACTGCGCCTTGATATGCGCCAACGCCATGCACTTGGCGGCTTGTTGTTGTATGTGGTGAGCGCGGTGTATGTCTGCTATCTGGCAGTGCAGAAACTGGTGGACGTTCCGGTATGGAACGCGCTCTTCTGGATCATCCTGCTGTTCGCGGCATTCAATGCGCTGTCCCGGTCGTTCATGCGCGAGGACGGCGGGCGTCAGCTCTATCTCTACACGCTCGTCGACCCGCGTTCAGTGATCCTTGCGCGCACGCTCTACAACGCCTTGGTGATGGTAGTGCTCAGTTTCCTGAGCCTTGGTTTCTACATCCTATTCCTCGGTGGCGATGCACTGGCGAAGGCGGAAGTGGGCCAGTTCCTGTTGGTGACTTTGCTCGGCGGTATCGGCTTTGCGGCGGTGCTAACGTTGATCAGCGCCTTAGCGGCCCGAGCTGGGAATGGTTTGGGCTTGATGGCGATCCTTGGCTTCCCCGTGGTGTTGCCGATGCTGCTCACGTTGATGCGCGCGAGCCGGAATGCCATTGATGGTTTGCCGTGGGAAGTGAATGATAAGTACGTGCTCTGGCTGCTCGCCATCGATGCACTTACGGTGGCGTTGGCCTGGTTGCTGTACCCCTACCTTTGGCGCGACTGATGCGGCATTGGTGGTGGAAAGTCCTGTGTGTGTTGCTGCTGGTGTACACAGCGGTGGTGGGCTTGCGGACGCGATTGGGGCCGTCTCTTGTTCATGTGTCAACCTCCAGTTTGGACACATCGAGCACGACTGTCGCTGTAACTGGGTACAACACAACCTTTGCAACGGATCCTGGGCTCTCAGCTTGGCTGGAGCGAAACAGGAAGGAACACTGTATCGCTTCGCTTAATGCTGT
>CADECG010000041.1:7588-26300 GCA_902825795.1 uncultured Bacteroidota bacterium | reverse complement strand
TGTGCGCCATGTTCAAGGGTCACCTACCGTGCGCTGCAACGTGTTGACCCTATACCGCCAAGCCACCGGTGAATTGGTCGCCTTGTGCGAAGGCGATGACCGCTGGTGCGACCCTGACAAGTTGCAACGTCAGGCCGATCTGTTGTTCGGGGATAGGAGCATTGCCGGCTCCTTCCACGATACTGCCGTCATCAACGGGAATGGTGAACGCACCGGAAATCTCTTCCGCGACGGAACACCCGATAGACTGCGGCTTGCGGATCTGTTGCGCACGCGGTCTTTGATCCATCCATCGGCGTTCATGTTCCGCAACTACCGTCAGTTCGATCGGCATCCTAGGTGGTTCAGTACCGTAGGCTCCTTCGATATGGTGCTGTTCGCCACAGTTGCGGATCGCGGCGATCTGGTGAAGGTGCCGGGAGTGCTCAGCGAATACCGGAGGCATGCCGGCGGCATCACGGCCAAGGCGCACAATAACGGTGTGCGTGTGCACTTTCATCGCATGGCCATGTGGCTGCACCTGGCAACCGACCTGCGCAATATCCCGGAGCAGGACCTCCGTGTTCTGCTCGAACGACACATGCGCGATCTTGGGGTTGAACACGGTAGGGACAACGCGATAGCTGTTTGGTGGGAACTCTTACGCGCAGCGTTCATTCCTTTGGTACAAAGACCGATCAGCGCTTTGCGCTTGCTGCGTGTGGCACGCCGAACACCGCCGCGGCCCAAGGCTGAACGGCATGCCTAGGATGTGGTCGCTTTGTTGCACATTGCGGTGCTTGCGCGTACGCCAATGGACGTAAAGCTCCGTGCCATGTTGGGTTACATTCGCGCGCTGTAGATCGAGCATGCAACAGGATCGACCCGATATCCGGCTGAGTGCCTTGAGCGCATCAGACGTACCACTTATGCTGGCATGGCGTAACGATGCGGAGATCGCCCGCATGGTTGTTTCCCCGATACGGTTTGTTTCGTTGGAAACGGAAACGGAATGGAACGCGCGGGCTCGAACGGAGCATGAGCAAGGGCGTACGTTGCGATTAGGTATCCGCACCATCGACGAGGATCGGCTGGTGGGCGTGCTTCTGTTCACTCACGTGGATCATGTGAACCAGAACGCCCGCACCGGTATTATGATCGGCGACCGGACCCTTTGGGGCAAGGGCTTGGCCAAGCAGGCGTACGCGATCGCGCTTCCTTATGCGTTCAACGAGCTGAACCTTCATTCGCTCAGGTCGTACGTGCTCAGTTACAACCAAGCCTCCCAAGGCCTTTACCGCTCCCTCGGTTTCGTGCACGAGGGCACCCAGCGCGCCGCCATTTTCAAAGGTGGCCAGTATGTGGACCTTGAGATGTTCTCACTTCTTCGTCCAGATCATCTAGCGGCGGATCGCACCGGAACGAAATGAAGTCCGGGAGGCTCTTGATGCTCGGCGGTTCGGATGTGCAAGTACCGGCGATCAGGAAAGCACAGGAATTGGGTTTGTACGTGATCACCTGCGGCAATCGCCCACAGGATATCGGTCATCAACACGCGAACGAAAGCCATACGATAAGCAGCACTTCCTCCGACGAAGTGTTGGAATTGGCGCGAAGACTCCGGGTGGACGGGATCTCCGCCTATGGATCGGACCCTGCAGCGGTCACGGCGGCATACGTGGCCGAGGAAATGGGCCTGCCGGGAAGTGGCTTGGCAGCTGTGACTTGTCTCCAGGACAAGGTGCTGTTCCGTGAAGCACAGCACCGGCTTGGCATTGCGGCCCCTAGGTCAGCCCCTGCCATATCGGCCAGCCAAGTGCTCCAGATCATAGCCCATTGGCCACATGGCTGCATCGTCAAGCCGGTCGATACTTCGGGCAGCAAAGGGTGTTACCTCATCTCGGCGGATGAAGAGCCGGAACAGGTGCAACAAAAGGTAGATATCGCGCGATCCTTCTCCCGATCAGGGAATGTGATCGTAGAGGAATTCCTGCGCAGGGAACTGCCCCAGATGACAGGGGATGCGCTCATAGTGGACGGCCGAATTGCATTCTTCTGCTTTGGTGATGTGCACTTCAACAGCGCCTTGAACGGACTGGTCCCAAGGTCCGTGTCCTTCCCATCCGTAGTGCCCATGGCCAAGCAACAGGAAGCGATGGAAGGTGCGCAGCGGCTCATCAGCGACTTGGGCGTGAAGACCGGTGTCTTCAACATCGACGTGATCGTTGACGTCGTAGGACGCGCCATCATGATCGACATCGGCGCGCGCAATGGTGGAAACATGGTAGGCGACCTGATGTACCGGCGCACGGGTGTGGATCTTACGGAGGCTTCCATTTGCCAAAGTATGGGTTGGCCCGTGGTACTGAATGCCCTGCCTGAACCAGCTGGCTACTTCGCCCATGCCGTAGTGCATGCGCTCAACAGCGGGATCCTGCGGTCCATTCATTTCGATGCTCACTTGGAGCGGGCCATCTTCCATCGCTCCATCATCGCACAACCTGGCGATAGGGTTGAGCGCTTCGCTGGGTCATCCAGTCGGTTGGGTCTTTTGCTGCTTTCATTCTCCACTCAACAGGAGATGCTCACCACCATAGCGGAGATGTACGACCACATGGTGGTGGAGGTTGCTGTTGATCAGCCCGCATAGGGCGGCATCGCTCTACATTCGCCACCCTTTACAACGCACATGGCAGCGATCCATGAAACCATGCTGGACTTGGCGGGCAATACGCCGATGGTCCGTTTCAGAACCGATGAGGTGCCCGATGTGCGCATCCTCGTGAAGCTCGAGAGCTTCAACCCCACGGGTAGCATTAAGGACAGGGCCTGCCTGTATTTGATCCGCAATGCCATCCGCACCGGTCGGCTGGTCCCGGGCAAAACGATACTTGATGCCAGCAGTGGCAATATGGCTTGTGCGCTCGCGTATTTCGGGCGCATACTCGGTTACCCGGTGCACGTGATCTGCAACACGAAACTCACGGAAGACAAGCGCGGCTTCATACGTTATTTCGGTGCTGGCTTGGAAGTATTCGGTGACATCACCGTGGAAGGCAACCGTAAGTGCAAGGAATTGGCCGAAGCGGATGACGCATACTGCTTCATGGACCAGTTGCACGATCAATCGAACCCGCAAGCCTCCTATGAAACACTCGGCCCTGAGATACTGCGTGATCTACCCGGGGTTTCGGCCATTGCAGGCAGCATGGGTTCCGGTGGAAGCATGTGCGGGCTGGCGCGCTACATGAAAGAGCATTCGCCATCGACAAGGATCATCACTTCGCAAGCCGCGTCGGGCACCAAGATCCCGGGAACGGGCGCTTTCGTCGATGGCGATTATGTAACCCCGTTCATCAATGAACTGCGGAATACGCCGCTTTATGATGACACGTTTCTGGTGGAAATGGCATCCGCGCAGCACTACACGCGCCTTATGGCCGACCAAGGCATATTCGTTGGGTTTCAAGGCGGTGGTGTCATGGACGCGGCAATTCGAGCTGTCAAAAGCCACGGCATCAAAGGCGATGTGGCGGTGGTGATCGGGGACTCCGGATGGAAGAACATGGACAAACTGAAAGCATTGGTGAACTGATATGGCCTTCCGCTCGAACATTCTTGTGGGTTATGGAAAGTCGCATGGCAGCTTCGGCGAGCTTATTCAGGGCCGACTGCCAGGGGGAAAGGACTTCCTTGTGACGCTTCCTGTGGACATGTGGTCCATTTGCAACCTCACCGCGATCGAGCGGCATGGGCCATTGGTGATCAACTGCGAGTACAGTAAGTCCCGTCGCGTGGTGGAGATGCTCTTGGAGAAGCTCGGTGTCGACGAGGGTTTCGAGGTCACCATCTCCTTCAGCCGGAACATTCCGGTCGGCAAGGGGTTGAGTTCTTCCACAGCCGACATGCTCAGTACCGTGCGCGCTCTGCAGGAAGTCTTCGGTTTTCTGCTTCGGGAAAAGACCATCTCCGAAATGTTCACCAAGATCGAGCCGCACGACGGGCTCATGTTCAAATCGTGCGTGGTGTACGATCACCGCAAAGGCGAGCTGATCAAGGAGTTATTGTACATACCCGAATTCAGCGTGGTGGCCGTTGATCTGGGGGGGGAGGTCGATACCTTGACCTATAACAAGGATCTGCAGTTCACGCCCGACGTAATGGCCGAGTACGATGCGCTACTGGAGGCCATGGCCGTTGATTTCGAACGGCGCGACGATCAGGGCATTGCCGACAAAGCGACCCGCTCCGCCGAACTCCACTTGAGGGCGAGACCCGACGTACACCGCAGGGATATACTTGATCATTACAAGGAATTGGGCGCTATGGGCGTGGTGAACACGCACAGCGGAACGTGTCTTGGCCTGTTGTATCCCCGATCCACATCGCCACTTGAACTGGATGCTATTGCGCAACGTGTGAAAAGCCGTTTCGGACATTCCGTTTTCTTGACCCACACGTTGCGTTTGCTCATCTGATCCGATCCGGATCATAGGAATGCCATATCGGTTGCTGCGGTTCATCGGGTCCGATGTTCCGACCGTTCCTCCCCGCGCTCTACTGATCACCTTTGCCGCCGATGCACCCCTTCACCGACCCACAGCTTACGCGCGACACACAGGACCTATACCCTGTGCGATCGTCGATCCTGAAGGCCGTAAAGCAGGCCAAGCCGCATTTCAAGGGTTCCCTGCTCGACATCGGCTGCGGGGTGATGCCATACCGGGAGTTGTTGTTGGCCCAGCCGACCGGCATCGCCGAGTACATCGGCATGGACCTCGGGAGTCAAGGCATCTACAAAAAAGTGCCGCCGGATATTGAGTGGGACGGTCGCACGGCACCGCTGGCCGATGCGAGCGTGGACAACTCAATGGCCATTGAAGTGCTGGAGCACTGCCCCGATCCGATGGTAGTGCTTCGCGAAGCCCACCGCGTCATGCGCCCGGGCGGAAAGTTCTTCTTCACCGTTCCTTTCCTCTGGCCATTGCACGATGTGCCGTACGACGAGCATCGCTACACACCCTTCGCCATGGAGCGCATGCTGAGGGATGCGGGTTTCAAGGATGTTGTGGTGACCCCGCACGGTGGTTGGAACGCGAGTTTGGCGCAGATGATCGGGTTGTGGGTAACGCGGAAGCCGATGACCGGACGCCGCCGGAACATCCTCAAGCGTTTGACCTTCCCCATCGTCCGAAGCCTTTTGCGGAACGACAGCATCGGCAACTTGGCCCATGGCCCAATGATCACCGGGCTTTCGGGAACCGCCGTCAAATGAACGCCCTGCGCACAGTCATCGTTTCGCCGAACCGCGATGCGTGGAGCGAAACCTTCATTCGCGCACACATTGAACGATTGCCAGGAGAGCACTTGGTGCTAACGGATGGCTTCCTTCCGAAGCGTTTCGAGGACGGCACGGAGATCATGGCCATCGAGGGCTTTGCGAAGTTCATGCGCAGCGTACGGCTTCGCTTCAGGAGCAATTGGCATCGCGAGCATCTGCGGGCGGTGACAGCGCTCGTCCGTGTCTTCGCACCGCAATTGGTATTGGCAGAATACGGTCCGACGGGCGCGTCAATGCTTCCGGTGTGCAGAAAGCTTGGGTTGCCGTTGGTGGTCCACTTCCACGGTGTGGATGCGTTCAGTACGAAGTTGTTGAACGAGCAGGGCAACTACGCCGAGTTGATGCAACAAGCGGCAGCGATCGTGGTGGTGAGCCGCGAAATGGAACGCCAAGTAGTGTCTCTTGGTGCTCCACAGCAACGTGTACACTATAACTGCTATGGTATCGATGTGGAACGGTTCCGTACCGGCACGCCCGGCCGATCACCCGCTGCGTTCGTGGCCATCGGACGGTTCGTGGAAAAGAAAGCGCCGCAACTCACGCTCGCAGCGTTCCACAAGGCTTGGTTACAGGACAACACCCTGAGACTTTCCATGATCGGCGATGGCCCATTGCTTGAACCATGCAAGCAGTTCGTGGTCGATCGCGGCATGCAAACGGCGGTTGAATTCGCAGGTGTGCTCCCGCACGAACAGGTGGCCGAACGCCTGCGCGGAGCACGCGCGTTCGTCCAGCACAGCGTGGTGAGCGGCGACAACGACCACGAAGGCACACCACTTGCCGTGCTGGAAGCAATGGCCACTGGCATTCCGGTCATTGCCACACGCCACGCGGGCATTCCTGATGTGGTGGAGCACGGAGTTCACGGACTTCTTTGCGACGAGCAGGATGTGGAGGCAATGTCCGCGAACATTATTGCTCTTGCGAACGACCCCGGGCGTGCTGCTACCATGGGTGCCGCCGGTCGTGCGAATGTGGAGGAACGCTACACCATGCGGCATTCCATTGAAGGGTTACAGCGCATCCTTGAAGGTGTTGTGGGCTGATCGCTGCGGATAGCTTCGCGGCGTGCGCCTCGTCTCCTTTACCCACTACGCCGAACTCTACGGTGCCAACCGGAGTTTGCTGGAGATGCTCTTGGAATTGCGCGAGCAGGGGGCTGTGGAGCCATTGGTGGTGGTGCCTCGGGAAGGTCCGCTTACCAAGCGATTGCAACACGAGCGTATACCGTTCCGCATCGCGCCCTTTGAACCGTGGATGAGCGAGCGGTACTACGGGGGTCGGTTGCATCACCACATAACGCAATGGCTGCGCCACGAACGCGCAGCACGCAAGCGCAGGAATGCGAGTACTGCGGCATTGAAAGAACTTCTACCGGATCTGCGCAACTGGAAACCCGATCTGGTCCATAGCAACAGCTTGGCCGTGAGCATTGGCTGGAGAGCCGCACAGGAATTGGGTGTTCGGCACGTTTGGCATGCGCGTGAGTTCCCGGAACAACACTATGGACTGACCTATGATGCTGGTCGAAGTGGTTACGGGCGGGCATTGCGATCAGCGAACAAAGTGGTAGCGATATCACAAGCCTTGAAGGATGACTTGGGTCGCTTCAGCGTTCCGGCGGATCGTGTCGACGTGGTTCCGAACGGGGTGTTCCGCGCCAGTACCTACGCAAGTCTGGCGAAGCGCGAGCGCGTCTCCGACCCCAAGACATTCGTCTTTTTCCAGATCGGGTTGATCCACCCGAGCAAAGGGCAAATGGAAACAGTGCGGGCGCTGGCGCTGGTGCGCGAGAAACGACCCGAAGCCCGTCTCATCATAGCAGGTACCGGGCGCGACCGCGAGTTGCAGGCGACCATCATCCGTAGTGGCCAGCAGGATGCGGTGGAGCTGGCCGGCTATGTGGAAGACCCGATCAGCATGATGTTCAAGTGCGATGCCTTCGTTTCCGCCTCGCGGTGGGAAGCCTTCGGCCGCGCCATGGTGGAGGCCATGGCGTGTCGGCTGCCGGTGATAGGCCATGCCAGTGGTGGCACCTCGGAGATCCTGCACGACGGAAAGAACGGTTTGCTTTACGTGAAAGATGAACGCGATCTTTCCACTGCCATGCTCAAATTGATGGACGATCGACACGCGGCGCGCACCATGGGGGAACAAGCGCATCTTTCGGCCCGCGAGAACTTCACCGTTGAAAGGAGCGCGCAGGCTTTCGGACGATCCTTGCACAATGCCTTGATGCCATGAGCAACCTGCCGCGCATCACCATCATAACGCCCAGCTTTCAGCAGGCGCACTATCTGGAAGATTGCATCCACTCCGTGTCGGAGCAGGACTATCCGAACGTGGAGCACATTGTGGTGGATGGTGGCAGCACCGATGGCAGCAAGGGCATCATTGAGAAGCACGCGGCCAAGTTGAAGTGGTACTGCAGCGAGAAGGACAACGGCCAGAGCGATGCGATCAACAAGGGCTTGGCGCATGCAACAGGCGATGTCTTCACATGGCTGAACAGCGACGATGCCCTGACGCCCGGCGCGTTGCACAAGGTGGGCGCGGCGTTCGCCGCCGATCCGCAACTGCGCGTGTTCGGTGGTCGTGTGGTCCACAGTGACAAGCACGGTCACCGTGTATTCGAGCGGCTGAACGATGCCAACGACGCGCACCGCTTGTTCACCGATCCCGTGATCAACCAACCGGCTACCTACTACAAGCTCGATCTGGTGCGCGAGATCGGCGGCGTGGATACGGCGCTGCGCTACGTCATGGACGTGGAGCTCTGGTGGCAACATCTCCTGCGCAACGGGTCGCAGCACATGCGCTTCGAGCCGGTGGAACTGGCCGTGTTCCGTTTGCACGATGCCAGCAAGACGATCACGTCGCACGAGCGTTTCCTCGATGAGATGGCGACGTTGCTACATTCCCTTTGTTTGGCGTGCGGAGCGCACGACATGGCAGCGTTGTTCCCGCTCGCGCACCAACTCAGTGCTGGATTGCGCGGCATACCAGCGACTGGCAAGAGCAAGGATATCGTGCGTAGCATGGCTACCACCTTTCTGCTCAAATGGCATGGCGTCATCCATCGGCAGGACGACTTCCGATCGATGAAGGCCTTCCTTCGACTGCGGCCATGGCTCAACGATGACCTTACGCCCGATCAGGAGCGTCGACTGCAACAGCTGCGGAAGGAGTTGAACGTGCCATCGTGGGGACTCTTCCGCACGCGCCGGAAACTGCGCAGCTTGTTGCGATGAGGGTCTCGGTGCTTATGCCCGTGTACAATAAGGCACCCTTCGTCAAGGAAGCCATCGACAGCGTGTTGAACGCGAGTTTCCAAGACTTCGAGATCGTGTGCGTGGATGACAAGAGCACTGACGAAAGTGTTGCGGTGTTGCGCAGCATTTCCGATCCACGTGTCAGGGTCGTTGAGCTGGAGGGGAATCTTGGCCCCGCTGGTGCTGCGAACCGCTGTCTCGACGAAGCACGCGGGGAATATCTGGTGCGATTGGACGCGGACGACCTGGCTGTGCCCGACCGGTTGGGCAAGCAAGTGGCCTACATGGATGCGCACCCTGAGGTGGTAGCCAGTGGCGGCCACCTCCAGTTGTTCGGTGCGCGCGATCGGCTGTGGAAGTTTCCCATCGACCACGACGACTGCATGGCCAACCTGTTGTTCGGAGTGCCAGTAAGCCAAGGGGCGAGCATCATGCGGCGAAGTGTGATCGAACAGCACCGCCTGCGCTATGACCCAACATGGCCTCGGGTTGGAGAGGACTGGTTGTTCTGGCTGCGCGTTTCACGTGTCGGCCGGTTCGGCAACTTGGATGAAGCGATGACGCTCTATCGCCGTGGTGAGCAGAACATCAGCCATGGCCGGGACAAGTCGAAAGACTTCGCCGACTTGACGTGCCGCGTGTTCGCCTACTTCGACCTGCCACTGAGCGAAGAACAATTGGATCTGCATCTGCTCGCTGGCAAGATCTTCCGTCGGCAACCCGATGCGGATCAGGTGCGTGCCTTACGTGCATGGTTGAACAGATTGCTGCGTATGAACCAGGAACGGAAGTTGTTTCCGATGGCTTCCTTCAGTAAACGGGTGGAAACCCTGTGGGATGAACTCTTCCACTTCTTGGCCGACAGGAGTGCCGGTGCAGCATTGGCCCACCTGAAGCTGAGCGGACGATGGCCGATGGACCGGGTGGCGTACCTCATCAAGCAACGGATCAAAGCCATCTTGCGGCCGCGTTGAAGCATGGGCAAGGAACTCTGGTTGTTCACGGTGAGTTACCCGTACGGGACCAACGAGGCGTTCCTGGCGAACGAACTCCCGGTGCTTGCACAGCGGTTCGAGAAGGTCGTCCTGTTCCCTCTGCTTGGGAAGGGTGTAGCCAACCCGCTGCCGGCGGGCGTGGAAGTGCGCCATGTGATCGCTGAGCCCTATCGCGCAGCGAGCATAGCAGAACTGATGGCTAACATACCGTCCTTGCTCGGCTTGTTGCGCATCACATTCGCTTCCGTTCCATCGTTCGGTGTGTTGCGCAGGCGATGGCCCGACCTACTTAGCCGACTTCGGCAAGCCCTACATCGCGCGTTGGAATTGAAACGAGTTATGGCGTCCGAGTACGACCCACAAAACGTGGTGCTCTATTCTTTTTGGACGGCTGATTGGGCCACTGCTCTTGGCTTGTGGAGGTCGATGGATCCTCGTGTGGTCTTCCGCAGCCGCATGATGGGATTCGACATGTACGCGCACCGCGCCCGCGAGTGCTGGCAGATGTTCCAGCGCTTTCAGGTGCAACAGGCAAAAGGAGTGCATCCGATCAGTCAGGATGGTTTGGAGCATATGCGCAAGGCCTATCCCCAGTATGCGGAGAAATTCAAGTTGAGCTACTTGGCGACTGTGGACCATGGCCAAGGTCCTTGGGGCCCGGCTGAAGTGTTGCGCGTGGTCTCCTGCAGCAATTTGGTGGAGTTGAAACGGGTGCATCTGATCGCCGAGGCACTGTGCAAATGTTCTATCCCGGTGCAGTGGACGCATTTCGGCGAAGGAGCGGAACGGTCCAAAGTGGAGGCGGTGTTGCGTACGGCGCCTGCTCACGTTCAGGCAACGCTGATCGGCAGTCGTCCGAACGCGGAAGTGATCGCATGGTACAAGGCGAACCCTACTGATCTTTTCATCCACTTGAGCCGCACAGAGGGTGGGGCCCCGGTAGCGTTGCAGGAGGCTGCGAGCTTCGGTATCCCGCTGTTGGCCGCGGATGCTGGTGGCGTGAAGGAGGTGGTGACGGGGGAGACCGGTGTGCTGCTCCCGAACACCGTTGACGTGGCCCGCGTCGCGGAGATCATTGATCGCTGGAAGGAGACCCCATGGTATACTGCGGATGGCAGAGCGCAGGTGCGTAGCGCCTGGCGGCAACGCTTCGACGCACAAGTGGTGTACAACGCCTTCGCGGACATCCTTCTTCACGACTAGCCGATTATCCTTGTGCTGATGTCCGAGCGCGACCTGCACCTCTTTACGATGCGCTACCCGCACGGTACCGGCGAGGCTTATTTGGAGAACGAATTGCCAGTTCTCGCGCAACGGTTCGGGCATATTACCCTGCTGCCCTTGTTCAATGAAGTACAAGGCTTACGAACGATCCCGAGCAACGCTTCAACGGTGCAAGTGGTCGCCGAACCGTATGCGTCCGCATCTCTTTTCAGCAAGTTGAAATTGCGGTCGTTGATCGCCGAAGTGACGAACGAGATCCGCAAGAGCGCGCCGTCCATGTGGGTGTTCGCGCGACGTTGGCCCCTGGACGTTCGGCCTCGATTGAGCCAAGCGTTGCAACGTGCGCTGGTGTTGAAGCACGCCTTCAGTACCGGTACATTGAAGAAGGATGCGGTGCTGTACAGCTACTGGGCTTACGATTGGCCGATCGCACTGGGCTTGCTGAAGCGGATGGATGCGGATATCCGGTTCGTTACGCGCATGCACGGCTTCGACCTGTACGCGGAACGCAGCCCCGATGGTTGGCCCGCCTTCCGCGACTTCGTTATGCGCAGTGCCAAAGCGGTGCACGTGCCGAGCGAAGCTGCAGTGGAACACTTGCGCACCACCGCCAGTGAGCACGCGCACAAAGTGGTGCTGAGCAGGATGGGTACCACCGATCACGGCATGGCCCCTTGGTCGCCGAGCGATGTGTTGCGCGTTGCTTCATGCAGCAACCTCTTCCCGTTGAAGCGTGTTGACCTGCTGGTAGCCGCCATGGAGCACATGAATGGATCCGTGCACTGGACGCATTTCGGCGATGGACCGGAACGCGCTCGGATCGAGCAGTTGGCAAAGGAGCTACCGGCGAACATTACGGTCGACTTCCGTGGGGCGACACCGAACGCGGAGATCATGAATTGGTACAAGAGAACACCCGTGGATCGCTTCGTTCACCTCAGCAGCAGCGAAGGCGGCGTGCCTGTGGCTTTGCAGGAAGCGGCCAGTTTCGGGATACCGTTGGTCGCCGCGGATGCCGGTGGTGTGCGCGAGATCGTGGGTCCGCGCACGGGCGTTCTGCTGGAACGGGACCCGGTCCCGGAAGCCATTGCTCAGGCGTTACTCGGCCACATGCCATCAAGAGAAAGTGTGCGGGTGCGCTGGGCGGAAGGCTTCAGGGCGGAAGAGAACTTCAACGCGTTGTGCGATCAACTGCTCGGCGTGTAGCGCATGCTTTTCAACAGCTTCGCCTTCCTCATTTTTTTTCCGATCGTTACGATAGGGTACTACCTACTGCCCTACAAGCAGCGCTGGTGGTGGTTGCTGGCGGCAAGCTGTTGGTTCTACATGGCCTTCGTGCCGGTGTACATCCTCATCCTCGGTTTCACGATCGCGGTGGACTACGTAGCGGGGATCCTCATCGATAAAAGCGAGGGCAGAAAGCGGAAGTGGTGGCTGGTGGCCAGCATAGTGGCGAACGTGGGCGTGCTCGCCTTCTTCAAGTACTTCAACTTCCTCAACCAGAGCATTGCCGCTGTGGTGCGCGGCGCAGGACTTCCGTACGACGTACCCGACCTCGGGATCCTGCTGCCCATTGGTCTTTCCTTCCACACATTCCAGAGCCTTAGCTACACCATTGAGGTATACCGAAAGCACCAACCGCCTGAACGGAAACTGGGCGTGTTCGCGCTGTATGTGATGTTCTATCCGCAGCTCGTGGCAGGGCCGATCGAGCGTCCGGGCAATCTGTTGAAGCAACTGGGTATGCGCTTCGATCCGGACTACGACAAGATCGCGCATGGCCTTCGACAAATGGCGTGGGGCTTCTTCAAGAAGCTGGTGATCGCCGATCGGTGCGCGGCCATTGTGGACATGGTCTATGCCAATCCGAGCCAGCACGATGGATGGACAACGTTGGTGGCCACTTACCTCTTCGCACTCCAGATCTACTGCGACTTCAGCGGCTACACCGACATCGCGATCGGCGCAGCGCGGTGCATGGGCTTTGAGCTGATGGTCAACTTCCGCACGCCCTTCATGAGCGGC
Source organism: uncultured Bacteroidota bacterium (assembly GCA_902825795.1). Lineage (GTDB taxonomy): Bacteria > Bacteroidota > Bacteroidia > Flavobacteriales_F > PHOS-HE28 > PHOS-HE28. The sequence goes on along the minus strand of CADECG010000041.1, from coordinate 13,464 downwards.
AGCATCAGCGAATTCTGGAGCCGTTGGCATATCAGCCTCAGCAGTTGGTTCCGGGACTACCTCTACATACCGCTCGGCGGGAACAAAGTACCCGTGCCGCGCTGGTACTTCAACCTGTTCATCGTCTTCCTCATCAGCGGACTATGGCACGGTGCCAACTGGACCTATGTGCTCTGGGGTGCCCTGCACGGTGTGTACCTGATCGCGGCCATCGTGTTCAAACCCATGTGGACGAAACTCTTCAGCGATGTGAAAGCGCGTTGGTATCGCTGGGCGAACGTGATCGTGACGTTCCACTTGGTGTTCATTGGCTGGGTGCTGTTCAGGTCGGAGAGCATCGGGCATGTAAAGCTCATCTTCAGTAAGTGGTTGGGGATCAACGATGCCGGGCGATCACTCGGTCATTTGATCAATGAAGTGAAGCCCGGCGTGTTCGCGATCACGATCACCATGGCCGTTCTGTTCTTCGTCATCGATCCGTGGGTGGACAAATGGATCAAGCGCGAAGTGAAGTTGCCCTCGAAGCGTTTCGACTACGCCTTCCAAGCCGCGCTGGTGGTGGCTTGCCTGCTCTTCGGTTTCTACGGGAAAACGATGTTCATCTACTTCCAGTTCTAGCATGAGCATCCTCCTGCGCATCCTGCGTCAAGCCGCGATCGTCGGCGCGATCGCCGCTGTGGCGTACGTGGCGATATTCTTTGTGCTCTGCAAGGTGAAAGTGGGGGACAATGCTCTGGTATACCGGACCAGCGACGTGTACAACCTGAAGGGCGGGAATACGTACCGCAAGTTCCAGGAGTACGACCCCGGGGAGCGTTACGATGTGATCGTGATCGGCAGCAGCCACGCGTATCGCGGCTATGCCCCCGCCATCTTCAATGATGCTGGCATCAGTATGTACAACCTGGGAACGAGCGCACAAACCCCGATAAACACCTATGCGATCCTGAAAGAGTTCATCACCAAGGAGAATACGGGGCTGATCCTGCTGGATTGCTACGAGAACGCCATGGCGATGGAAGGCTTGGAGAGTACCGCTGACCTGAGCCAGAACATCACCAGCGATGCAGCCGTCCTGCGCATGTTCAGCGCCATCCGCGATCCACGCATCCTCAACATGTTCACCATCCGCAAGCTCGTGGCCGATGAACCGGCCGCGTACGTGGACAGTTTCTATGTGGACGCCGGCTTCAGCACGAAGACCGACAGCGTGAAAGGCGAGATCGACTACGGCCTCGACCTGACACTTGAACTGGGCGAACGCCAACCCGAGTACTTGGTGAAGTGCATCCGATACTGCCAAGAGCAAGGCATTCCCATCGTGCTGGTAACGCACCCGCTGCCAAAAGCCAGTAACCTACCACGCCATGAGGCCTTCCATGCGGTCATTGACAGCGTAGCCAAGGTGACGGGTACGGAGTACTTCGATTTCGCGTTCGACCACGGCTTGCCGCTGGATGATCGCAACCACTACTACGACCACAATCACTTCAACCGCGCCGGTGTGGGCATCTTCAATCCAAAGCTGATCGAGGACTTGCGTGGGAAGGGGTATTTGAAGAAGTAGCCCGCCAAGTCGAGCCTCCTACATTCGCGGCCCGCCGCGACCGGCGGACCATTTTGAGGATATCGATCATCATACCCTGCTGGAACGTGGAGGCGTTGTTGCCCGCGACGCTCGATAGTGTGCTCGGACAGTCGCACACGGATTGGGAGATCATTGCGGTGGATGATGGCAGCGCGGACGGTACACCTGCCGTTTTGGAGGCATACAAGGCAAAGACCGATGGCCGCATGCAGGTGTTGCGCCAAACGAATCAGGGCGCTTGTGCCGCGCGCAACGCGGGTATGGCGCTGGCCACCGGTGAGTGGCTGCAGTTCCTGGATGCCGATGATGTCTTGGACCCGGAAAAACTGAACGGACAAGTGGCCATGCTCGAAACAGCATCCACAAAGCCGGCACTGATCGTAGGTGACTACGAGAAGATCATGCCCAACGGTCTGTTATTGCCCACCGAAGCGCTGCATGACAAACCTTGGATGGCGTTGATCCGCACGCGCATGGGCACCACCAGTGCCAACCTATGGCGAAAGGCCGAAGTGGAGAAGGCGGGTGGCTGGCGCACCGATCTAGCCAGCAGTCAGGACTATGAACTGATGTTCCGCTTGCTGCGCGATGGTGCCGAAGTGCTGTGGGACAAGCGCATTACAACGCATGTGCTCAAGCGCACCAGTGGCAGCATCAGCCTGATGAGCGTGCAGGACAACTGGCGTCGGTACATTGCGTTGCGTCGCGCCATGAAAGACCATTTGAAGGCCACCGATGCCGCGCGCTACCGTCAGGAGATCGCGGTGCTCGACCAGTACCTCTTCATGGCGATCCGGATCCTGGCCATGTACGACATGAAGGAAGCTGTTCACGAGTTCCGGTCTGCGATCAGCAAGGGCTTCCGGCCGGACGTGAGCAAGGCTATCACGGAGAAGTACGTCTTCTTGTTCAATCTCTTCGGATTCGCCAATGCCGAACGGCTGGTGCGCTGGAGAAAAGGCGCGCAGGCATGAGAGCCCATAGGTCATCCCCCTGCCCCCTTCAAAGGGGGACAATGCAGCTTGCGTCATGATCCGCAGCAAGGCCGACTACCGCGCGTATTTGGAAGCCGATCGTATCGCGCTGCGGCGCGAGCACAGCATACACCAGTGGTATGACGAAGTGTGGAAGTTCCAGCGGCTCTTGCGCCGCATGGAGTTCATGATGAACACGCGGAAGCACAGCGGCATGATCGGCAGGTTGGTGTACAAGTACTGGAGCCTCAGGTTCCACAACCAAAGCGTGCGCTGCGGTTTCGACATTCCGCCGAACGCGTTCGGACCGGGCTTGAGCATTGCGCACCGCGGCACTATCGTAGTGCATCCCAACGCGCGGATCGGCAAGAACTGCCGCATACACGTGGATGTGGTGATCGGCACGCGTCCCGGCCCCAAGGACCTCGTACCCACGGTCGGCGACAACTGCTACATCGGCCCCGGCGCGAAGATCTTCGGCGATATCGTCATCGGTCCCAACACGGCCGTCGGCGCGAACAGTGTGGTGAACCATTCCTTCCCGGAAGGCAACATGACCATCGCCGGTGCGCCTGCGCGGAAAGTCAGTGACACTCCGAGCACGGAATTCATCATTGCCACGCGCAGCAGCAACCAAGTGTTGGGATGAAGAAGCTGCTGATCGTGGTGGGCACACGGCCCAACTTCATCAAGGTGACGCGTTTCAAGAAGGTGGCCACCGAGCGGGGTATGATCGATGTGCGCATTGTACACACCGGGCAGCACTTCAGCGCGAACATGGCCGATGTCTTCTTCCAGCAATTCGGTCTTACACCGGATATCTTCCTGGAGATCGGCGCGGGCACGCCGCTGGCGCAGATGGCTGGCATCATGGAGAAGTTGGAGCCGGTGGTGTTGAGCGAACGACCTGATATGGTGCTGGTGGTGGGCGACGTGAACAGCACGCTGGCTGCAGCTATCGTGGCGAACAAGCTGAACGTTCCGCTGGCGCATTTGGAAAGTGGACTGCGCAGTTTCGACAACAGCATGCCGGAGGAGCACAACCGCGTGCTGACCGATCAGATCACCGATCACTACTTCATCACCGAGCAAAGCGGGATGGACAATCTGTTGCACGATGGCAACGCCAAGGAGCGCCTGCACTTCGTTGGCAACACCATGATCGACACGTTGGTGGCCTTTGAGGGCGGTGTGAAGGCTTCACCAGTATTGGATGAACTTCAACTTGGCGTTGGTGGTCACGTCTTGATGACTATCCACCGCCCGGCCACGGTGGATGTCCAGGAACGACTTGGCGAATTGCTCGATCTGATCGCGGAAGTCGCGGCCACCAGGAAGGTCGTGTTCCCCATCCACCCGCGCACAGTGAAGAACTTGGAGCGATTCGGGTTGAAAGCAAAAGCGGATGCCATCAAGGGATTGGTGCTCACGGAACCGCTGGACTACTTCGCGTTCCAGAAACTCATCGCTACGTGCGCGTTCGTTTTGACGGATAGCGGCGGCATACAAGAGGAGAGTAGCTATCGGCGCGTCCCCTGCCTTACGCTGCGCCCTAACACGGAGCGCCCGATCACAGTGACCATGGGCAGCAACGAGTTGGTGCCCTTGGACATGAAGGCTGTGCGAAATGCGATCGCGCGCATTGAAGCCGGAACGTTCAAGAAGGGAGAAGTGCCCCCGCTGTGGGACGGCAGGGCAACTGAACGCATCTTCGACGTACTCGAACGCGTGCTGTGATCATCTACCTCACCTACAACGACCAGCCCAGCGGTGTTTACTGGAGCCAAGTGACCGATGTGGTCGAGCACCTCAATACACTTTGTGGGCCGAGGGGCTTGCCCGCCGAACGGCGAGTGAAGTTGGTGGCACTGGTGAGCGGTCGCGACTTCCTCAAGACGCGCAAGGCGATCAAAGCCCATTCGCCAAGTGCATTGGTTCTGCCCATGGTGCCAACGATGAAACGCTGGCGGATGAATACGTCCATCGTGGCTTGGGTGTGCCGCTTGTTGAGTCCCACCGGTATCATGTGCCGTGGCCCATTCGCCACATGGATCGCATTGCGCATGCGCGAGCTTGGGTTGACAAAGAAGGTCTGCTTCGACGGGCGTGGTGCGTACGCGGCAGAGTGGGAGGAGTACCGCATTATCGATGACGATGCGCTGATCGCGCAGTTCCGACCACTGGAGGACGAGGCAGTGAATAGTAGTGATTTCCGGTTGGCAGTAAGCAACGCATTGGTTGGGCATTGGCGTGAACGGTATGGGTACGCCAGTGACGCGCATGTCGTGGTGCCGTGCACATTGGGAAGCCAGATACCGAACGCCGCCTCCGGTAGCGTCGACCCACTGGGTCGACCTGCACATGGAAGCGACGTGCGCTTGGTGTACAGCGGCAGCACAGCAGGCTGGCAATCGTTCGAGTTGTTGGAGAAGTTGTTGGTTCAGGTGCTGGATGACCAGCCCAACGTCAGCGTTTTGTTCCTCAGCAAGCGAGATGCGCACAACGCAGTCCTTGAGCAACGCTACCCAGGCCGAGTGGAAGTGAAGTGGCTCGACCATTCACAGGTGCAGGGGGCCTTGAACGGATGTGATTACGGGATCATGGTGCGCGAGGACACGATCACCAACCGCGTGGCAAGTCCGACCAAGTTCGCCGAGTACTTGAGCAGCGGCCTACGGATCATCACCAACGACGGGCTTGGCGACTTCAGTGAATTGGTGCGGAATGAAGCACTGGGGCTGGTGCTGGACAAGTCGGGAGTGATACCTGTGCTCACACCGACAACAGAGGAGGAGCGCGCGCGTTTGCGATCGACCGCAATGGAGCGATTCACGAAAGGGGCTTTTATCGCAGAGTACAAGAAGCTATTGCACACGTTGTCGTGAATCTTCTCTGCGTCCTCCGCGCCTCCGCGTGACACTCTTCTGCATTCACTCCCCTCTACATTCGCGCTCCATGTCAAAGAAAGTCCTCATCACTGGTGGCGCAGGCTTTATCGGTAGTGCGCTCAGCAAGCATTTACAGGAGGAAGGCCACGAGGTGTTCGTGCTCGATAACCTCAGTTTCGGTCGTCGGCAATTGGCAGGCGTGCCGGACGATCGGTTCTTCCAAGTGGATATCCGTGATCGGGCCGCCACGCAGCAAGTAATGGACGATACCCGGCCGAACATCGTGTTGCACTTGGCGGCCATCCATTTCATTCCATACTGCAACCAGCACCCGGCTGAGGCGGCGGACATCAACATCAACGGCACGATCAACGTGCTGGAAACAGCTGGTAGTAAAGGCAGCGTGGAGCAGGTGTTCGTTGCCAG
>CADECG010000041.1:0-7578 GCA_902825795.1 uncultured Bacteroidota bacterium | reverse complement strand
GCTGCAGTGTACCCGATCGCGGATGGCGCCATGAGCGAGGACCAGGCGACCGGTCCCATGGACATCTACGGCACCACAAAATTGGCGACCGAAAAACTGGCGAGCGAGTTCCACCTGCGTACCAAAGTGCCGGTGATCGTAGGAAGGTTCTTCAATGCGTTCGGCCCGAACGAAACCAATCCGCACCTCTTTCCGGAGATACAGAAACAAGTGCTCGGCGGCGCGCGCACGTTGAAGCTTGGGAACCTCGACCCGAAGCGCGACTACATCCATACCGAGGATATGAGCCGCGCCATGAGCGCACTGCTGGGCATGGGCCAAACGGGCATCGAGACCTTCAACATCGGGCGAGGCATCGAGTACAGCGTGCGTGAGATCGTTGAGGCGTTCGAGCGGCAACTCGGCGAGAAACTCATCATTGAAGTGGAGCAAGCCCGCGTTCGGAAAGTCGAGCGCATGCACCTATTGGCCGACGTGCGCAAACTGAAGAGCGCCACGGGCTGGGCGCCGAAGTGGGACATTGATCAAGGCGTTGCCACACTTTTGAAAGAGGATGTTGCATCTGGTCCTTTGCACTGACGGCGTCTTCCCGCATGCCATGGGAGGTATGCAGCGGCACTCGCGGTTGCTGGCCGAGCATTTGGCCAAGAGCAGGAAGCTGAAGCTGACGGTGATCCATCCGCATAGCGAACAGGTCTTCAACGCCGCGCTCGGTATCATCGAGGTGCGGGTCGCCGACATCGACAAGAACAAGTTCTACTTGCGCGAACTGTGGCGCTACAGCGGACGGGTAGGAGAGAAGCTCGTGGAACTGAAGCCGGATGTGATCCTCTCTCAAGGCTTCTGCGTGTGGCAAGGCATAGACCGGTTCAGCGATCGACTTGTCACACACCCGCATGGCTTGGAGATGTTCCAGATGCTCACGCGCAAGGAGCGGATAGTGGGTTGGCCGTTCCGAGCGTCGTTGCGCTACATCCTTCGCCATAGCAGGGTTTGTGTGTCGCTTGGGGGCAAACTCACGGGTATTCTTGCGGAACAAGTTGAAGGCGCGAAGTGCGAAGTTGTGGTGTTGCCCAACGCGGTTGAAGTTCCATCTGCACGGCCAACACCTCCTTCACATCCATCCCCTCTTTCACTTCTTTTCGTCGGCCGCTTTGCGTTCAACAAAGGATTGGACGTGCTGATGACCGTAGCGCAGCGCCTGGTGCAGGAAGGCAAGCAGGACCTGGTGCGTTTCGACCTCGCTGGCGACGGACCGTTGCTTGCCCAATACCAACAAGCCGGACTTCCGGTGAACGTGCGGTTGCTGGGGCGGGTGGATGATGCGCAGCTATTGGAACTTTATAAGTCGTGCAGCGCGTTCATTCTGCCTACGCGGTTCGAAGGCATGCCAACGGTGGTGCTGGAGGCGATGGCACAGGCGAAGCCCATCATCGTGAGCGATGTGGGCGCCACGGCCGAGTTGGTGAACCCGCACAACGGCTACCTGCTGCCGCCCGGAGATGCGAACGCGCTGTACGATGCTGTGATCGCTTTCGCAGCCCGCAAGCCTGAAGTACACGCTCAGATGGGCCGGTACAGTTACGACCGTGTGGTGGAACGCTTCAGTTGGCCAGCGGTGACGGACAAGTTCGTACACCTGTTCGAACGGCTGAACACGCGTGGTTCAGCGTAGGACCTGCGTCAACAGTTTTTGCGCCACGACGGAAAGCATGTGAGCTTCCGTGGTGTTCCGTCCTTCGTTCACCACGACGCGATCTCCCAATAGCACGCTGGGGAGTTGTGCGGCGACGTCTTCAACGCGCATGGTATCGCCAAGACCATTGGAAACGATGTGCTGCGATAATCCGCCCGGTTCGCCGACGTGCAGGATCGGTGTGCGCAAATAGGCGATCTCGTTGAACTTGGTACTGACGAAGTCGCGCTTTTCCGGTGGCATATAGGCCAGCACCAGATCGCTCTTGGTTATGACCAATGCCAACTCGCTCGTGGGCAATGGCGCGTGGAACCCGATACGGTCCTGTTGCCCGGCGTCCTTCACCATCTGCTCAAGTTCCGCCGTGCCGTGGCCGGTGATCATCAACCCGAATTGGATGTTCCGCCATCGTTCGGGGTCGGCTTTCTGCACAGCAACGAAGGCTCTCAGCACTTCACGGAAGTACTCTTTGAAGCCGACTTCGTTGTAGATGCTGCCCGCATACGCGATGCGGAACGTTCCGTCCGGCGGAAGCTTCGCACCGACCGCGAGCTCATCAGCATCGATCACATGCTCGAGCAGGGTGATCTTGGTCGCTTGGCCTGGATAGGCTTTGCGCAAGTGATCAAGGATGTACGGCGAAGGGGTAACGACTGCGTCATATCCGGCGATCACCTCGGCCTCAAGCCGGTCTTCCGCGGTGCGCTGTTCAGCGCTCATGCTGCTGCGACCGTACAGATCACCCCAGGTCCAAGGATCACGGAAGTCGGCCACGAGCTGGATGTCGTGATCCGCTTTCAAGGCTAGTAAATGGTGGAGCAAAGCGAAGGGTGGTGCCGTGGCGATGACATGGCGTATACCATGCTCAGCGATGAGCGCACGGCATTTGGCCAGAAGCACCGGTCCCCACATCACCGAGCGGTCGAACATATTGCCTTGCACCTTTTTCGGGAGGCGTTTCAACCAGTAGCGATAGGCGAGCTTCTCGATGATGGAAGTCAACGGCCGCTTCATAAGCACCGTGGGATAGCGTTTGGGCAGAGCGTACGTGTTGATGTGTTCTTCCCGGACATCCTCCTTCCAAAGCGAACCCTTGAGGTCCTTTCCTTGGTCTGCATGCACCACGTGCACCGGATGTCCTTGTCGCGCCAGTTCCTTGGCCAGCTTGGCCCATCTTCTTCCGCCGATCCCACGGAACGGTGGAAAGGTGTGGCTGACGATCAATATGGGTTCGGCGGGCTGCATGCTGGTACCCGGCCACGCGGGGGTGCGCGAAGGTGCATAGCCCGGTGCAACGAGAGGCATTCGAAGGTCACATCATTCACATTTCCACATTCCGCAAGCTGGTTAGTTTCGCGCTCCTTTCCACCATGCGTCACGCGCTCATTACCGGAGGTTCCGGCTTTATAGGTAGCCATTTGGTGGACCGTTTGCTGGCCGAAGGCGGGTGGCGGATCACCGTGGTGGACAACTACGATCCGTTCTATTCCCGCGAGGTGAAGGAGTCGAACTTGGCCAAGCACCAAGGCAACGGATCGCTTCGCGTCATCGAAGCGGATATACTGGATGATGATCTTGGGGAACGGATCGGAAGCGATCCGATCGACCTCATCGTGCACATTGCCGCCAAAGCGGGTGTTCGTCCGAGCATCAAGGATCCCATCGCCTACCACCGCGTGAATGTGACCGGCACATTGAAGCTGTTGGAACTGGCCCGGCATGGGAACGTTCCTCATTTCGTATTGGCCAGCAGCAGCAGTGTGTACGGTGTGGACCCGAACGTTCCGTGGAAGGAACAGGAACTCGGGTTGAAGCCGATCAGCCCATACGCCGCGACCAAACTGGCCGCTGAGCAATTCGGGCAGGTCTATGCCCGGCTGCATGGCATGAAGGTTACCGCCTTGCGGTTCTTCACTGTGTATGGTCCGCGCCAACGGCCCGATCTGGCGATCCACCAGTTCTTCCGGAAGATCAAGGCCGGGGTGCCGATCCAACAGTTCGGCGATGGCACGACACGTCGCGACTACACCTTCGTGGATGATATCGTAACCGGAGTGCGGGCGGCAATGGATCGCACGAAAGGCGAGCGCTTCGAGATCTACAACTTGGGCAATAGCGGAACAGTTATGCTGAAGGAGCTGATCGCTGCCATCGAAGCGGAGATCGGCATGAAGGCCGTCATCGATCTTCAACCGGAACAGCCGGGCGATGTTCCACAGACGTTCGCTGATACGGGCAAGAGCCTGCGCGATCTGGGCTTTGCTCCAAGTACGCCGTTGGTTGTTGGGTTGAAGCGGTTCCACGAGTGGATGCTGGCCGTTGAGGCTGTGAAGCAGTGAAGCAATTGATCAGTTAAGCGGTTGGGTATGCGCGTGATCGGGATCAGCAACAAAACGCGTTACTGGCAGCACTACGCGTTCAGCAATCCACCGGAGGGCTACCGCTACAGCCGCATGGCCGATGTGCCCTGGCACGTGCTGAAGGTGAGCAACCAGTTCCTGGCGCACACCAAGCTGTTCCATCCGTTGAAGGAGGCCGACATCTTCCACACCTACAACAGCGTGGTGGTGAACCACCGTCCGTGGGTGATCGAGGTGGAGAGCTATTTACCACGGTACAAACCCATGGCCGAGAGCCATCCGCTGTTCAAGTGGGGATTGAAGCGGTTGCGCAGCAACGAGTGCAAGGCATTGGTGTACACGAGCGAGAACACCGCTCGGCTCAATCGTGACCGGTTGATCGCCCAAGGCGTTGACCCGGCCAAGATGCATGTGATCTATCGCGCGATCGAGCAGTACCTCCCCGGCGAAAAGGACAACCAGCGCTTCACCATCCTGTTCGCCGGGAACGGCTTTTACCGCAAAGGCGGAGTGGAGTTGCTGAAGGCATTCCAGCGTATGGGCCGCCCCGATGCTCGTCTGGTCATTGTCAGCACCATGGAAGTGGACTGGGGCGTTTCGCCGATGCCGGAAGTAATAGCCTACGCTGAGAAGACGATCGCGGAGGACAAGCGCATCACGCTGCACCGCGGCATGGGTCATGATGCCTTGTTGCAGGAGATGCGCAAGGCCCACGTCTTCGTGAGCACAACCTTCGCCGACCCCTTCAACAATACCGTGCTGGAGGCCATGGGTGCACAGTTGCCCGTGATCAGCAGCTTGGTAAGTTCCATTCCGGAGATGGTGGAGCACGAAGGCAATGGCTGGCTGGTGCCTGTGCTCGATCGGCCCGGCGATGCGATCGCCGAGGATATTGCCATGTACTTGCTGCAACTGATGGACGACCCCGCGCTGCTTCAGCGCATGGGCCAACGATCATTGGGCATAACGCGCGAGAAGTTCGATCTGCGTGTGCGCAATCGCCGGATGAGCGAACTGTACAACAAGGCTTTGGAGGGGAGGTGAGGCCAGGAGTAAGTGCCAAGCGGCAATTCCACTTTTCACTTCACTACCTATCGTAGCAACACCTGAATTTCCGGGCCAGCGTATCGTACGCGGGCCCTACACCGGCGTGGGTGCAGCTGGTGGCGCCGACCACCCGTGCTGAAGCCACACCATTGGCGGTACTGTTGGTCCATTCCCATTGGTTGCCCATGTTCAACAGAGCGAGGTTTCCGGCTTGGGTGCAGGCGAAATACCATTCGCCCCACGAGCACAAGCGGGCATCGAGGTTACCGCAGATCACGGCTGCGGAATCCATGTACACCGTATCGCGGGATACCGGCTCAATACAGTAGAGCTCGTTCACTTGGGTAAAGCCGCTCGGGCAGGGACGACGTTCCAACCGGCGCGCATTGGTGAGGTGGAATACTGTTCCATCGAAGACCAAACTGGCCACCATACCGGGCTGGAGATCACCGGCCACCAGATCGTCAACGGCGTTCTTGTGGATCGGATAAGGTCCATTTCCATCGACGGTGATGGTAACGGCGGCCGTGTTCACAGCTGAAATGGACACCATGAGGTTCATTCCGGCAACAGGTTGGGAAACGACGGGGGTCAAGGAAACGCTCAACGCATTTGACCCCACCGCCAGGGCAAAGGCATAGGATCCCGACTGCAGCGTTCCGGCACTCAACGCGTGCTCTGTGGAAGTACCGGCCGGAATACCGACTACGTGCCGTTCAGCGTTGCTCCCGGTGAGTTCGACAGCCTTATCAATGCTGACTTGTCCTGAGCAATGCCCAGCCAGTAGGAGAAAGGGAAGCAATGTGGCTCTCATCATCGGAGGCGATAACAGCAACGCGTTGCACCCAAGTTCGCGAGTGAAGCGGAAATGTTGAACATGCTCTTGCAACTCCAACGACCGATCTGGTCCGCCGAGTGGGTGTGATCGCTCGTATCGTCGATCCATTCCCAATTATCGAACAGGTCAGTGAGTTGACCCTGAACGGATTGACAGGTGAACAAATACTCATCCCACGTGCAGAGTGAGGCGCCTCGCTCAGAACAATAAGCGGCAGCATCGAACCAGTTCAACGAGGGCCCTTCTGCTTGCATCATACAGAACTGACCATTCACTTGAACGAACCCTTCCGGGCAACCCGATGGAGTGCAGCCCAGAAAGATGAAAACGCTGTCCACGAATTGAGCCTCCACCGGAACACCTGCTCGCAATGTGCCAAGACCGAGTTCAAGCCCTGTTGGGTCGCGCAGCGACACGGTAGCAAGGCCATCGACTTCCAAGGTGACAGGTCCTGTGTTCTGCGTGGAGGGCGTCCACCGAATGCGAAGCCCGTTGCTGTATTGCAGCGTTGCGGGTTGTAGGATCAACGTAAGTGCGTTCGCCGTTCCCCCAACTACTCCGGTCAACAGGCTGCCGTCTTGGGCGGCCCCAACGGTCACAAGATCGTCGAGTTCGCTGGCGCTGCCAAGCCCGTCGATCCTGCGATCACTGGCGGTGGCACCTGTAAGCACGAGGGGTTTGTCCAGTAACACTTGCGCGTTCGACGCGCTCGAAAGGGCGAACACCACTGCCAGCAAGTGAGTGCGTTTCATTTGTTGTAGCAGCAACGGAAATTGTTCAGGCCTGAGGGGATTTGCGTGCCGCCGCCGTAGCAGTCGGGGTTGGTTGTGCCGGTCTCCAACCCCGCGCGTTTGCCATGGTTGTTGTCGTTGGCCGCGCTGTCCACCCACTCATATTCAACTATGGAACTCACGAATCCACCGGACATGCTACACCCACGGAACCAATCGGCCCAGCCGCAGAGCCGAAGTCCACGGGAACTGCATTGGCCCACAGCTGTATACCAGTTGGCTGGACCGTAGGGCACGGCTTCAACGCACACATCGCGGCTCACGTCAAGGAAACCAGGTGGACACGCAATGCCGGTCTGTGATAACAGTTGGAACGCAGCTCCATCGAACACCATCAAGGCTGGCACCCCGACACGCAGTTCCGCGCTGTCCAGTTGTAGGTTGGTGAATTTCAGAACAGGCATGGCGCCAAGGCCATCGATGTTCAGGGTTGAAGCCCCGGTGTTGGCGGAACTCGGTGTTATGCTAACGAGCATTCCAGCAGTGTACGCGGTCGCTGTCGGCACCAGCGCAGCAGTGAGGTCGTCAACACCTTGCGCCACGGCAGAGGTGGTCGACTGTTGGCGCACGCTCGCTGCACTTGCCCCATGGTCGGCTTCGGCTGGAAGGCTTAAGCCTTTCACTTGGCGGTCGCCTGCGGAAGCGCCGTCCAACACGATCGGTACTGGCACGTTCCATTGGGCCCAAGCGCCAAGAGGAAGAAAGAGCATGGTTATCATACAAGTCCTCATCATGGCTTCAGGAATCGCAAGTGGTGCACATTGTTCACCACCACAGCATATGCGCCTGGCCGCAAACCCGACACATCGACCGAGGCCTGTACTGGCTTCATCACCGAGCGCGAAA
>CADECG010000040.1:12952-26480 GCA_902825795.1 uncultured Bacteroidota bacterium | reverse complement strand
GCGCCGGCGGCACCACGGGCATTGTCCCCAACTCGACCTGTCTGGACTGCTTGGGCGTTCCGAACGGAACTGCACAACCGGGTAGCACGTGCAACGACAACAACGCGAACACCATCAACGACGTGTGGTCGGCCAACTGCACGTGTGCAGGTGTGCCCGCCAACTTCGACTGCGCTGGTGTAGCCAACGGTACCGCGTCGGTCGATCAGTGCGGCGTATGCGCTGGCGGCACCACGGGCATTGTCCCCAACTCGACCTGCTTGGACTGCTTGGGTATTCCGAACGGCGCTGCTCAACCGGGCAGCACGTGCGATGACTACAACGCAAATACCGCCAACGACGCTTGGTCGGCCAATTGTCTCTGTGTTGGTGAACAGCTCGACTGTTTGGGCATCCCGAACGGAACGAGTTGGCCCGGGACGGCGTGCGATGACAGCAATGCGAACACCATCAACGACGTGTGGTCGAACTCGTGCACCTGCTCTGGTACCGCGATCCCTATCGACTGCGAAGGTGTATTGAATGGCAGCGCTATGCCAGGTACGGCATGCGACGACGGCAACCCGGATACAGGCAACGACGAGTGGGACACGAATTGTTTCTGCGCGGGTCTGTTGTTGGATTGCCTTGGTGTACCCGGTGGTCAGTCCATGCCCGGTTCTGCTTGTGATGACAACAATACAGCTACGACCAACGACTCTTGGACGATCAACTGCCAATGCATAGGTGTGAATTCACTTCTGGATTGCGCTGGTATTCCAGGTGGAACAGCGTTTATTGACCTATGTGGCATTTGTGCAGCCGGTAATACAGGCATCATCCCGAACCCGGACAGCGATGGCGACGGACATCTTGATTGCGAGGATAACTGCAAGACCGGGTTCAATCCGGACCAGGCCGACTTCGATCTTGACGGCATTGGTGATGTGTGCGACAACTGTCCGTGGGTCTTTAATCCTTTGCAGGAGGATTTTGACGGAAACAACATCGGTGACGATTGCGAAGCCGGAAGTACAGGGGTCACTGAACATGCGGAAGCACTGTTCACTGTCTATCCGAACCCTGTGCGCGGGGAGTTGACCCTGGCAGGCAGCCTGGAAGGAATCGTGCGCCTCGAGTTTTACACGCTGCTCGGAGCGCAAGTCCTCGACACGGCACCTGTGCGAAGTATTTCAACCGATGACTGGGCAACGGGTATCTACTTCATAATTGCGCTGGATGCGGACGGCAGACCGCTACAGCGGATCAGGCTCGTAAAACAATAGCGAGCACTGGTTGGATGGAGGGACCCCGGCGAGCACCGGGGTCTTTCTCATTCCAGGGTACGCTATGTGGATCCCATTTTCCGGGATAGTGGAGCGCGAGTTGTTCGATCACTCAGCAACTACTCGACCGATCAGCCGCGAGCCGCGCGCATCGTGCAGCAGAACCGAGTAAGCTCCAGAGCTGAGCATACCTCGCTCAATGCGTACTCGGGTTGTGTTGACGGCCTGCACGGAGACGATCCGCCCCCACACATCCATCAATTCCAACCGACCCGGAACAGCCCCCTCCAGACCTTCTACCACGAAGCCATCCGAGAACAAGGTGGGCAGAATGCGCACCGTTTGCGCACCGGTGGTGTGGCCAATACCAACGTTAAGGTCCGTAGTGAAGTAAATGTCGAATAGCGCTCCCAAATACATAAGGCCGCCATCCACCAAGAACTCGTTCAACGCCGTGATATCAATAGGTCCGATCGCAGTGCTTGCTGAAACCCATGTGGCCCCATTCGTCGTGCTCACCAGCACATCGGAAGTCGTGGTGCCGCTGGTAACCACTGTGGCGTAGATCTTTCCATCGAACACGGCGATCTCGCCCCCGACCGGCGATGCGGGATCGCCCGTGGCATCCGTCCACACACTGCCACCGTTCGTGCTATAGCGGTAGCCGAAGGCAGTAAGCGCGATGAGGTTGTTGCCATTGACAGCGATCCCATAACAGGCGTAGTTCATGCTTGCCGAAGGTTGCCAACTGAGACCATTGTCAATGCTGGTGTACAAGCCCACATTGGTTGAAGCATAAAGGGTTGCCCCGTTCACCGCCATGTTGAACACCTTGGCATTGCTGCCCATACCGCTGTGCCCGATGGTCCAAGTAGTGCCGTTATTGGCTGTGCGCCAAATGCCTCCTCCACTGATGATATCACCATTGAAGACAGCCATGGTAACCCCTGCAAAAACGTAGAATTTGTTCGCGTTCACAGTGTTGCTCGCAGTAAGCGTTCCGTTCGACGAGGACCAGCTTGCGCCACCATCGTTGCTGCGGTAGATCCCGCTTTGTGTGCCCGCGAAGAGGTAGCTGCCGTTATAGCCGACGCTCTCAACGAAGTAGTTCGCACCGCTCTGTGGAAGTCCCGTGTTCACGGGGCTCCAGTTGTCCCCAGCATCGGTGCTCTTCTTTACGCCGGAAGGGTATGTAGCAGCGTAGAGCGCACCCGACGCAGACGCCATGCTGCGTGTGGTTGTTACGCCGGTGGTGGCAAGCGGAGTCCATTGCGCGGTCGCGAAAAGGGACGGGAAAAGCAGGAAGAATGCAGCGTTCCGAAGTTCCATGGAGGAGAAGTGTTCCGTGCTCTCGAACAGTTTCAAGAGACTCGGGCGAAAGTACCGGAGGCCATCCGGCAACTACTTGGCTCAGCTATCGGAGTTGCGAACACCGGCCTCTGCACGACCGGGTCGCAGGCGGTTCTTCACCTTCTGATATGCAGCGCAAGACTTGTCCAGCAAGCTGCCAAGGGTCCGCCCAAGATCGAACCCCACCGTGTTCTGCTCCGACCGTTGTTGGATCAGCGTACGCACAGCACCAGGATGATGGACGATGGCATTCTCCATGCATCGCTTCACCTGCGCATCAATGACATTGTCTTTTGCGGCCAGATCGATCGCGGAGAAACAACCACAGAGTTCGCTCGTGAGCAATTGCACCGGTGTCGGCGCGGCGGCCGTGCGGACCGGCGCTTGGGCCTCGGCGCGCGTGCAGGCCAAAAGCATCGCACTTACCATAGTGCCAGCAACGATGACCCGCGCTTTCATGGACCGAAAGTTAGATGGGCCGGTGGAACAAGACCAACGGTGTGATGAATGGTTTCTCATCACAGCAGGGTTAACACGAAGACGACCTGCGCTTCACCTAAGAAGACCTTTCGCCTGACTTCCGTGAAGGAAATGCCGGAGTTCTTCGCCAGTTCATCGATGGGCCTACGATCGAGGTCGCCGCTGAGGACCATGAACACGCTTGTTCCGGTGCGCATGCGGGATACCAATTCAGGGAAGAGCCGGACGAAATAATTGTGCCCACTACCAGTGAAGAAGGCCTTTTCAGCATCGGTCTTCGGATGGTAGTTGTAGTAGGGTGGATTGATCGCTATGAAGTCGAAGTGCTGCGGCAATCCAACGAAGAGGTCACTGAACAACGCTTCGACCTCAAGTCCATTGCGTGCGGCGTTCAATTTCACATTCTCGATCGCCTGTGGGTTGATATCGCTCGCAATGACGCGGGCGCCCCCGCGTGCTGCGATCAGCGCCACGCGCCCGGCGCCAGCACCAAGTTCCAGGAAGCTCTTTCCGGCTAGGTCGAGCGAAGTCACATGCTCAGCCATCAAGCCGGTGCTGATGAAGATGCCCGGATGGAATACGCCCGGCAACACCATCAGGTCCAAACCGTCCGCTTTGAACCGTCTGGGCTTGCTGCTCCACCACGCATACCAACGGCGCAAGAAGGGGTGGAGTAGGCGGACGAGCAGGGGACGCATTTCGAGGATGTGAAGATGTGCTCGAGGTTAAAATGTGATCACGCGTTCACCCTTGAGCTATGGCATTCATTTTCACATCCAGCACATCTCCACATGGGCATTCACATCCCCTCGATCTCCGGCTGCCGGTATTTCCACAACTTCTGCATCGCCTTCAATTCGTACGGCCAACGATGAATGCCCGAGCGATAGCGCAGCGTGCTGAGCGTGCGCATGGTGTTGCGTTGGAACGTTGACAGTTTCACGTCGCTCACGGTCGGGTAGTAGCCGTTGAGCACTGTTTCGAAATCGCGGATGCGGTCCACGGCTTTCGGTGTGAGCCATGGCGTGAGCGGGTTCTTCCGCAGGTCGAACTTCTCCCATGCCGGGTCCAGCCAGTCCTCCAAATGTTCGGGGAATTTGAAACCCGCGGCTTTCACACGTTCGAACAGTTCGCTGCCTTCGGTGGGTACCGGGCTGTAGACGTAGATGATGATCTCGGTGTCCGGGTTCGTGTTCTTCACCTGTTTGATGAAGGCAATGTCGCGGTCGATCTGGCGCAGCACGGCGGCTTCGCTCTCCTGCGGGAAACCGAGCACGAAGGAGTATTCCGGGATGATGTCGAACTTCTTCATCCGCGCAGCGAAACGCAGGATCTGCGCGCCGGTCTGGGTGCCGCCCTTGTCCATGCGTTTCAATTGCTCGTCATCGCCGCTTTCCGCACCGAAGAAGATCATGCGGCAACCAGCGTCGCGCATCAGCGCGAGGCTTTCGTCAGTGTACTTATCGATCGTGTCGATACGACCCTCGCCCCACCAACGCATGTTGTGCGGCTGGATGAGTTTGGAGAACTCCACCGTACGCTTTTCGCTCACGAAGAAGTTGTTGTCGTGGAACTCGATGGCGTCCGCACCCCAGCGCTCTTTGATACGCACGATGTCGGAGTGGATACGAGCGGCGCTCACGCCTTTCCACCGTGCATTGTATATGGGCACCACGGCGCAGAAGCCACAGGTGAACGGGCAGCCGAAACTGCTGTGGTAGGCAATGGTGCGCTGGCCGAGGAAGGTCTTGCCGAGGTACTTCTCCAGCGGGTAGAAGCTGTCCAAGTGCTCATAAGGCAGCGGAGGCAGAGCATCCAGATCGGTGAGCGGTGCGCGCGTGTTGCGCACGATGCCGCCCTTTTGCACGTGGATCAGATTCTGGATCGACGGAAAGTCGCGCCCGTTCTCCAATGAGGTGAGCAGCTTCGGGAAGGCATGATCGCCCAGGCCATCGATCACGAAATCGACGAAGCCGCTGGTGAGGACGCTCTTGTGCTGATTCGCCGCGAAGTAACCGCCCCAGATCACTGTGACTCCCGGGAAGTTCTCACGCACCCGTTTGCTGAAGGGGATGGCTTGGCGCAATTGCGGGCCCGGCATGACCGTGCTACCGAAATACTTGAAGCGGCCTGTGGCAAGGTGTCTTTCGATCGCGCCCCACGGATCCGGTTCTCGATTGCCATCTACGAACACATACTCACGCTGCCCGTGGATGCTTGCGCCAACTTGAAGAATGGAGTTCGGGATGCGGAACTTGTGTTCAGCACTACGCGGGTTGAAAAGGATGACCCCGTTGCTCATGGTCGAGTGACATGAAAGACCATGATCCGTTCGGTGGGCACTTGTACTTGCGTGAGATCGCCGATCAACTTCACCTCCGCCTTCATCCGGTCCGCCACCTGTTGCCGTAGCTCTGGACGAGACGTGCACCACACGAAGTTGCCCGGTGGAAGACGATCCAGCGCCTCCAAGAGAGCGGTGTCGCCTAGCACGTAGGCGGGGAGGCCACCATCGCAGAAGCTGCCCATACCAGCTATGGTGGTGTAGTATACGGGCTTGCGCAAGTATCCACTGATCGCGGGTCCGGCGGTGTACGCATCCACGACCACGGTCTCCTTCTCAAGTTGTTCATCGAGGAGGATGAGGGGTAGGCGATAAGCCTCGCTCAAAGGAGGGCTGAGCATGCTCATGACCACGCAAAGCAAGCCACCGAATGCTTGGCATACCAGCAGTGCGTTGGTGAACGGCTTGGCTCCCGAGCGCCGATCCGCAGCAGGCATCCACCACCAGAGCAACAGCCACGCTGCGATCACCGGCCCATAGTGACGCGTCGAATAGAAGCCACCCACGATCGGCAAGGCAATACTGCCGAATAGGGCCATCACCAAGAAGATCCGCGCTGACCTGTCACGGGGCGCGAACCAGAACATAGCGAGCAAGAGCACGAAACCGATCACGGCGCTCACGGCGTGGCTGCGATCGTGCAGCAGGTTGTGGTTCCACGGACGATCGCTGAGCATATCCGGCCATGGCACTAAGCCCTGGGTTGTGATGGTAGCAATGCGCGCCAACGCATTCGGCAACGGCGTACTGCCAAGCACTGCACCTGTAGGCGAAGGACGGTCCGGAATGCACCACCAGAAGCTGAGCAAGCAGCACCCCGCTATGATCATGGCGATGAACGACATCTTCTTCGACCGCTCTTCGGAGAGCTCCGCCACCACCCATGCACCGGCGAAGACGATACCCCAGACGTGCGTGAAGGCTGCCAATGCCAGCAGCAGCGACCATTGCCAACCGAGGCCGATACGTTGTCTGGCATCGGCAGCAAGCAAGAGGAACAACAGAGCCAAGCCATAGTTGCGCGCGATCACCGTGTACTCATAGAGGAAGAAGTAGCCGAAGACGATCAAAACGCGCCACCACCAAACCAAGGGCGCACGCCACAGGACCAGCGCCGCTGTGCAAATGCCAATAGCGACATGAAGCACTTGCATGAGTATCGGATCGTTGCTGATGCGCGAAAGGCCGAACAACAACAGATACCACAGCGGCGGATGCCCTTCGAAACGAGTATTGCTGTATAGGTCGATCAGCGAACTGCTGTCCCGTGTTACGCACCATGGTTGCAACTCGTCCAACCACATACCGTGCATGGCGGTCATGCAGGTAGCGAGCACGCAATACACCAGAAAGGCAGCAGCGATCAACCGCCGTTCAGTGGCTGGTGCCATATGCCGTAGTAATAAAGTGGTTTTCGCTTGAACGGACCGCTGATGAAGTTCTTCCACTTCAATTGCGGGTAGGGCAGGAGTTGCACGCCGCAGTGTTCCAATGTGCGCTGGTCGTCGATATCCAAATAGCCTTTGACGTTCTTGAAGAAGAACGGTAGTCCGTATTGCTCAGTGAAGCGCAGTGCGCTTTGAGCGAAGTGTTTCCTGATGCTACTTGGGTTGCGGAAGATGTTGAGGCCGGTGAGGATAATGGTTCCGCCCGGGGCGAGCAAACCTTTCATCTGCTCAAGGCTACGTTGCACATCAACCATGTAACCCATGCAACGCTGTGCGACAATGAGGTCGTACGGACCATCGAACAGATATAGGCGCTCCTGGTCCGCCTGCACCGCGCTGAACTTGGCCGGATAATGCTGCACAGCACCCAATCCATCGTGGGCATCAGTGAAAACATCGGTTGACGTTACATCATGACCCAGTGCAGCAAGCCGGTGGCTCAACCAGCCGTTCCATGCGCCGACATCGAGGATGTGGAGCGGTCGCCTATCACCACCAACTGGTGAAACGCGAGATAACTGAGTGATGATCTCCAAGTCAATCTTCCGCAACTGCCAAAGCCCGGGATCATGATCCATACCGCTCTCCGGTAGCCGGTTGTACATCCCGGGTTCCAAAAGCCGTTCACCGGCTACGTTGCGGTACGCGCGGAAGGCCTTCAGGAACGGGTCGAGCGTTCGCGATAAGTCGGCGTTGACCGCAGTGCGCACCCCGTCGACCATCGGCCATGTGTGGTTGTTCGGGCAGCGCCATTCCGCATCGAGCGGCAGTTCACATTCGGGGCAGCGCATGCAGTCGGTGTTCTTCTCGTTTCATCCACGCCAACACCAACCATTGTCCTGCGGCGGCGGCCAAAAGTCCGCCAGCAATACCGAGCTTGGGTAACAGCACGAATGTGAGACCGCATGTCAATGCGGCGGCCGCGAAGTTGGCCCACATCACCGAGCGCTCGCGGTGGTGCTTGTACAATTGATTGATCACCGGCACATACGCGAAGACGGGCCAGACCAAGGCGCAGGCCGAAGCATAGGCACCCCAACTCAATTCGAACTTGAAGAGGAAGGTGAACACCGCCCATGCGACCGCACACATCGGCAGCAGACCCGCCAGCGCCCAAATGCGCATGCGCCGGGTGTAGCGCGCTACGCTCTCGAGGTTCAATCGATAGAGGTCCTTGGTGAGGGGAGCCACCACCAACGCTGCCAATGCTTGGAACTGGATGAACAGCGACGCCACGATCTGGTACCTCCCGACTTCCGCGCGATCGAGCAGCGCATTCGCTGTATACAGATCGATGCGGGATGCGAGCAAGCCGCTGAAGCCGATAAGGAAGAAGGGGAGGGCGTGGATGAAGTGCGAGTTGTACGAGAGGTGAAAGGCATCCAGCGGATCGTGGATCGGTGACCACGATCGAACAACGATCGCGATCACGCCCAAGCGCGACACTGCGTTCATCATGAAGCTCAGCACGATCGTCTCTTCGTTGGGATATCCAGTGCTCACCACGAACAGCACCTGCACGATCAGTCCAAGTGCATCGGCCACCAAAAGGGTCAGGAAATTCTTTCGCCAGATAAAGACCGGATCGAATGCAGTAGAGCAGAACGATGAGAAGAACCACAAGGCCGCCCACCACCAGATCGTCGCGCTGGTGAAGGCCAGCAAGGCAGCGATCGGCAGCATCGCTGATGCTCTGGTGATCAGGCTTTCCACGGCCCACGACCGGGGATCACGGCTCGTCGAGAGCGCGAACGTGCGAAGCAGGAGTTCTTTGCTTCCGAAGGCGGCAACGTGCAGCATGATCTGCATCGGAATGATCGTGGAAAGTGCCTCGCCCCAAGCCCCTGCATCTGACCGCGATATCACCAACCATGGTACCAAGAGCCCGCCAATGGGTCCGAGTGCGTACCGCGTCGCGTTCCACGCGAAGCGCTGCCAACGTTGTTGCTCAATCGAGGCCATAGAGCTTCAGGTACGCGTTCACGGTATCGAGCATCGGGTGCAATGTGATCGGCATAGTGCTCGGTGCACGATCAAGCAGATCGATCACGGCCGCGGTCATTTCTGAACGTGTTTCGACCACCCGCCAGCGATCGCTCACGGTAGCACTGCCAACGGGGAATGAGACGATGGACATACCTGTGGCCAGCGCCTCATCGAAAACATAGCCTTGACTTTCGTAGGCGCTCGTATGCACGAGCAGTTTGGCGGCGAGCATTTCCATGTGCACGTTGCCGCGCGGCATTGCACCGCATTTGCCGAGCTTCGAGCTGCCATACGCCATTTCCGCCTTCATCAGAAAACCCGGATGTGATGGTTGGACCTGCATGCCATCACTCCCGATCATCATCGCTTGCACCGCTCGTTGATCGGCCACGCACTGGAATACCTCCTCGAACACATCAGGTTGCTTCACCGGTATGTGTGATCCGACGAACAGCATATCAGTAGTGCGTTCCTGGGGGCCCATACTGGCCATGTGCGGAGGCGAGCCCCATGGTATCACGCAGGTCGGTGAGCGGTCGCTACTGGTGCGCAACACATCCGCATGGCGGGCCGAGAGACAGACCAATGCAGTACTCCTTTCCACATGTTTCAACCACCGTGTGTTGTCGCGCGCATCTTGGCCCATCAACGTTATCACGGTGCGTGCGCCGGCCTTCGCCGCCATTCGTTGCCCTAGGGTTGCTGCCTGTCCGAGCCACAAGCCTTGAACGCATCCGATAGCACCTTCATCGTTCAGCGTATCGAAGTGTTTCCATGCCCGATACTGTGAGAACAGCCATCGAACTCGGCTGTTGCGCCCGTTGCACGGAAACACACGCACACCGAACCAGTCGTACGGCACCTCGGTGTAGGGATATTGCAGGGCAATGACCGCAACACGCAGGTGGGGACGCTGCGCGAGCAAGGCCCACAGATATTCCTGTAGCGGGGGAATGCAGGTGTCGTCTTCCGCACTTTCAGGGAAACCGGGAGTAACGATCAGTAGATCCGTGGCCATGTGTTTCATTCCGACCTGACGGGGGCAGGGTGTGAAGATGCTTAGGTTTGTGTCCATGTTCGCCACGCGCCTCCGCCCAATGATCGCGATGCTCCTTCTGGGGGTATTGTCGTTTGTTGTGTTGCCGCGCGAATTGTTCCATGACTGTGTTCTTGAGCACGCGCACTGCGACACTTCGAACGGTGCCGTGGTAGTAGGTGCCGACTGTCCGGTGTGCCACAAAGCCCTGCCCGTTTATCAAGGCGAGGTTGGTGTTGTTGTTGAACGTCTCCGACATCTCGTGGCTGTTCGGTCAGTGGCGTTAGTAGCGCAAATAGTAGGTGGGCACTGCGAAGCGACGTCCTCGCGAGGGCCTCCGCTTTGTTGATCAGCACTGTGCTCGGCACAGCTACGTGCGCCGGGCGTTGATGCCTGGACGCTCTTCGGTTCCACTTCACATCTGTTCCAATAAGCATGGCGTACTCGCCATGGCTCCGTCTTCAATGAGGTCGATCGTTCTCATCTTTTTCTTCTTGGCGGGTGTTCTCGCTCGTGCCCAATGCACCTTGATGCTCAGTGGTCGAGTGATAGACGCGCACGACCGCACGGCACTGGAATATGCCGCGATCACCATTGTGGAACTGGAGCGCACGGTACAGGCGGATGCGGACGGGAACTTCAGCATCACCGACCTGTGCCCCGGTAGCTATACCCTGCTGGTCAGCCACGTGGGGTGCGACCCGGTGCAGCGCAAAGTGGAACTGCGTGAGGACCTCTCGATCGACCTGAAGTTGGAACACCATGCACACGAATTGCACGATGCGGAGGTGAAGGGCAAGCGCCCCGACGAGAATGTGGGCCAAGCCCACAAGGAGCTTGACAAGTCAGCAATGGAAAGGAATGGAGGAAAGACCCTGGCGGAAATGCTTGCAACGTTATCCGGGGTGAACACGCTGAACAGTGGCCCCACGATCAGTAAGCCCGTGATCCATGGCCTCAGCGGTAATCGGGTACTGATCCTCAATCAAGGCATTCGGCAGGAGGACCAGCAGTGGGGTACTGAACATGCGCCGAACCTGGATCCGTTCAGTAGTGACAAGCTCACGGTGGTGAAGGGTGCGGCCAGTGTGCAGTATGGTAGTGATGCGCTGGGAGGTGTGGTGATCACCGAACCCGTTGACCTTCCGCGGGTAGCGGGCATCAACGGCGAAGTTCGTGCGATCGGGCAGTTCAATGGGAGGGGTGGCGGCGGCAACGCAATGGTGCAAGGTGGTGTGAAGGGGGTACATGGCCTCGGGTGGCGTGTGCAAGGGAGTGGCCGATACCTCGGCGATAGCCAGACGCCGGAGTACGTGCTCAGCAACACAGGAGTGAGCGAAGCTGGCGGATCAGCATCGCTGGGATACCGTGATCATCGGTGGAATGCCAGTGCCTACTACAGCTTCTTCACCAGAGAGCTGGGTATCCTGCGCGCCGCGCACATCGGCAACCTCACCGACCTCAACAACGCCATCGCCAGCGGCGAACCGTGGTATATCGACGACTTCACGTATGAGGTCGACGCACCGCGACAATTCGTGCAACACCATTTGCTCAAGGCCGAAGCCGGTTATGCCATCAGCGAACACGACCGCATAGTGCTCACTTATGGTTACCAAGCCGATGATCGGCAGGAGTACGATATCCGCCGTGCTGGTCGAAGCAGTACGCCCTCGATCGACCTCTTCTTAAGTACGCATACCGCCGATGCCGTACTGAAACACTGGCTGGGAAAGCACATTCATGGAAAATTCGGCGTGAACGGTATTTACCAAGAGAACACGAATCTTCCTGGCACCGGCGTACGTCCGCTCATCCCAAACTATCGGAAACGAAGTGGCGGGGTCTTTCTGTTGGAGCATTTCCCTATCGGCAGGATGCTCGAGTTGGAAGCCGGCGGACGGGTCGAGAGCACACGTCTCGATGTAGCCAAATACACGCTCGATGATGTGCTCATTACGCCACAGCACCACTTCGTGAACAGCGCGCTGAGCATTGGTGCCAACTGGAGCGTGAGGGACAGCCTGCGCGTGCGGTTCAATATTGGCAGTGCTTACCGACCACCGCATGTGAGCGAACTGTACAGCGAAGGCTTGCACCATGGTGCGGCGGCCATCGAAACCGGTGACGATGGATTGCAAAGTGAACGTTCACTGAAGGGCACGCTGGACCTGGAGGCGACTTGGATGAAGGGAAAGCTCAGCACAGAGCTCACGTTCTATGCGGATCGCATCAACAGCTTCATCTACCTGCGCCCCAATGGTGTCGAGCTGACCATCCGTGGTGCCTTCCCGGTCTTCCAGTATGTGGCCACCGATGCTTTTCTCTACGGACTTGACGCCATGCTTCAGTACCGCCTCTCGCGCCATTGGAGCCTTCGTTCAAAAACCAGTCTCGTGCGCGGCCGTGACTTGGTGCGGGACGAATGGCTCATTCAAATGCCCAGTGATCGCACGGAGACCGCGCTGCTTTTCGCAGTTCCCCAAGCGGGCAAGTGGAGCGTCTTGGAAGTCGGGCCATCAAGCATGGTGGTGTTCAAACAGTCCCGGGTTCCGGTCGGTGTCGACTTTTCCGATACGCCGGGCACCTATCATCTCCTCGGCCTCTCGGCATCGGCAACGCGCACACTGCGCAAGGGCGAACTGCGTCTGGGCCTGAATGCGAATAATCTGCTCAACACAACGTACCGGGACTACATGGACCGTTTCCGCTACTATGCGGACGCGCGTGGCATAGACCTCACGATCTGGATACGCTACTCTTTCGGCAGATAATAATTGAATCGGGATGTCATGACGCGCCCCGCCAACCAACATCACTTGTGACCATGAAGAACAATTGGAAATGTGCCACTTTGCTGCTGGTCAGCACACTCGCAATGAATGCATGCAAGGACGATGACGAAGTGATACCTCCCGGTCCTGTGAACGAGGAGGAATTGATCACGGCCGTGCACCTGTTCCTGACCCCGACAGGTGGCGGCGACACAGCTGAATTCTCCTTTACCGATCCGGATGGCTCGGGCGGCGTCGGACCGACGTACGACTGGGATACGCTGCAGTCCGGAACCACCTTCATCGGATGGGTGAAGGTTTACAACGGCACATCTGAAATAACACCCGAGGTGATCAACGAAGGCACCGCACACCAGTTCTTCTATGACGTGATCAGTGGTGGTTTGCAGTGGACCGGATACTCTGACGTGGATAGCAATGGCGACCCCATCGGCGTTACTACTACCTGGGCCACACAATCGACCAGCGGAGAACTGGGTATCACGTTGATCCACCAACCCAACAAGGATGCGCCGGGTGTTGCCGGTGGCGACATCGCGAACGCGGGTGGCGAAACGGATGTGAGCGTTGGTATACCCTACGTTATCGACTGAGCGTTACCTAAGCGGGAGGGGGTGCATTGCACGTCTGAACGAACCCATTCCGTATGGACGCTTTTCGGGGGACATTTTCTGGGCTCTTACTCGCACCGTTGATCATGGGCTGTCTCACCGGGGCGGCCGGTGGAAGTCAGCCAATGGCAGCGAACGTGCCTTCGGTGGAAGCCCCGGCACCGGAACCAACGCTGCCCCTGAGCCTGTTGATCGATAGCCTGCACCTGCATT
>CADECG010000040.1:0-12942 GCA_902825795.1 uncultured Bacteroidota bacterium | reverse complement strand
CAGGTGGACAAGAGCGAACGCGAGTTCCGGGTGTTCGTGAATGATTCGCTGCTGAAGACGTATCCGTGCGTGCTGGGTGAGAAACCGGTCGGCGATAAGTTCCATCAGGGGGATCGTAGGACCCCTGAGGGCACCTTCGCCTTCCGAAGCAAGCGTGTGCACGATTCATTGCATAAGTTCATTTGGGTCGACTACCCGAACGCCGAAAGTTGGAAGCGTTACACTGAGCGAAAGGCGCAAGGCCTCATTCCCCCGGGCAAGGACATCGGTGGCGAGATCGGCATACACGGTGTGCCCGATGGTTATGACCATTGGATCGATGCAGGTCAGGATTGGACATGGGGCTGTATCGCCTTGAGGAATGCGGATGTGGATGAGATCTATCCTTACATCCGACCGGAGAAAACGCTGATGGTGATCGAGCCGTGAGGCTGTCGATCATTCATCGCGCAGCAGCCCGAACATGTGCAGGTCCAGCACGCGCCCGTTCTTCACCACGGCCTTGCGCAACAACCCTTCCCTGCGGAAGCCGCATTTTTCCAGCACCCGCATGCTCGCTTCATTGCCCTCGTACACCCGGGCTTGCAACCGGCGCCTATTCAGGGTTCCGAAGGCGTAGGGAAGGATGGCGCGGAGAGCTTTGGTGGCCAGCGCTTGTCCATGGAACGATGCGCCTATCCAGTAGCCTATCTCTGCGCTTTCGCGTTCCACATCGCTCATTGGATGCGCGCCGACCAACCCGACGAGTTGATGTTCGCTCCCGGGTCCGCGCACCGGTGTTGTGATCGCCAGAACGTATGGTGGATCCACGTCGACCCGTGCGAAGAATGCGTCAGCATGGGCAAGCGTGTACGGATGGGCGACTCCATCCGTAAGCTGCAACCAGATGTTGCGGTCGTTGATCAGCGACGTGAAGATCGGCTTGTCGTTGCTGTGCAGCGGGCGCAGTGTACCGCCTTCGAACGGGATGATCATGGCTTCAATGGTCGTGGGTCCAACTCATCATAACCAGTCCGTTCGTCCTTGGTCCGCACCATGGTCACGTCCGCTATCTCTTGGATCAACAGTTCCAAGGTGGTGCGCACCAGGCATCCGTCCAACATGTGCCCTCCCAGCATGCGGCCATCGCGGTCCGCCACCGATAGATGTAGGTGCATACCATGCCGGCTCACTGTTCCCGTCAGCGAGCACACCTCCAGATCCGCTGTGGTCACGATGCCGTCCGCACGGTTGGCATATCGCAGATGCGCGTGCGTAAGGCTTCCCACGGCGCTGACAACGCCTGCGGCCTCAATGTTGTGTTGTAGCGCCCAAGCCGCGAACGTGACGCGAACATCCTCGCCGGGCTGCATGCGCAGCACGTGTAACCTGCCTGCGCTGCCGTCAACGTGCTTCACTTGTCGAAATTGTTCGGGTACTGCTGTTTCAGCACTGCGATGCCTTCGCCCACTTTCTCGCCGAGGTTCTTTTTGTAAGTATCCAGTTTTGCACCTAGCGCGTTGTCCGATGCACCCAGGATCTGCGCGGCGAGGATGCCGGCGTTCTGTGCGCCGTTCACCGCCACGGTGGCCACCGGCACACCACTTGGCATTTGAACAATGCTCAACAACGAATCCCATCCATCGATGCTGTTGCGGCTTTTGATCGGCACGCCAACGACCGGCAGCGACGTAAGGCTTGCCACCATGCCCGGCAGATGCGCAGCACCACCGGCACCGGCGACAATGCACTTCAACCCACGCGAACGTGCCGTCTTGGCGTATTCGACCATGCGTTCCGGGGTCCGGTGCGCGCTGACCACGGTGAGTTCGTATTGCACGCCCAGTTCCTTCAGCACCTCCGCTGCTTCGCGCATGACCTCCAGATCACTGCGACTACCCATGATGATGCCTACCATGCTGTTGGGGCGCACGACCAGCGCCCTTAGTGTTGGTTAATGGTTGATCCTGTTCGCGGTACCACCTTGCAATGCACTTTCGTAACGGCGATGGCTTGGTCCAGTTCCGCGTGCGAAGATGCCACAGCCGTAATATGTCCCATCTTCCTTCCAGAGCGCGTTTCATGCTTACCGTAGAGGTGAAGGAAGGTACCGGGCACATGCAAGACATCGTCGAGACCCTTCAATTCGGCTGGGCCGGTGCCGCCTTCTCCCACGAGGTTGATCATGGCAGCATGTCCGCGCAAGGCGGGGTCGCCAAGCGGCCAGCCCATGTAGGCCCGCAGCAACTGGTCGAATTGGCTGCTCGTGCAGGCTTCGATGGTATGGTGTCCACTGTTGTGTGCGCGCGGCGCGGTTTCATTCACCAGCAATTCACCGCTCTTGGTCAGGAATAGTTCAACGGCATATAGTCCTGGCATGGCGAAAGCCTCCGCAACACGAAGTGCCAGTGCCTTGGCTGCAACCGCAATGGTGTTCGTGATCCGGGCCGGGGCGCGCAAGTGGTCCACCAAGTTGAGGCGCGGGTCGAAGACCATCTCCACCGGGTCATACGTCACCACAGCACCTTTCGCTGATCGCACCACCAATACCGCCAGTTCAAGTTGGATCTCCGCTCGGCGCTCCAGCACGCATGGTCCATCGAAAGCCATGGCCGTATCGGAGGCTGTGTTGATCGGCATGACCGCTTTACCGTCATAGCCTCCAGAACGCGCTTTGAGGAACGCCGGCAACAAGGCAGGGTGTTCAGCGATCTGCGACTTGTCGTGGATCAGGGCAAAATCAGCGGTCGGGATGCGGTGATCGCGGTAGAACTGTTTCTGAAGTCCCTTGTCCTTGATCGTCCGCAGAACCGACGGGTCAGGGATCACGGTCTTGCCCTGTGCCTTCAAGTCGTCCAAGGCCTCTACGGAAACATGTTCGATCTCAATGCCGATGACATCAGCATCCTGAGCAAAGCGCAACACGGTATCGGTATCATCGAAATCACCGGGCACGAAACGTGTCGCCAGTTGGGCACAAGGGCAATGTGGATCCGGATCAAGTACATGGACATTGATGTCGTACCGCAGCGCGTTCTCCAAGAACATGCGACCTAATTGACCGCCGCCGAGCAACGCGATAACGGGCTTATGCGCCATGGGCGCGAAGGAAAGCAGAAAGTAGCGGCGCGCGGTGTACCCGCTGTTCACCCTCAATGTTAGGGTCTAAAAGCCTTTGCCTACCAGCTGTTTCTCCAACAGGGCTGCGAATTCCCGCACATTGGGCTCTCGGAGCATGGTGAGGTGTTCGCCCTCGCTGACTTCGAAGAACAGGCGCCCACTGAAGAGGCCGTTCCATCCAGTCGGCTCTTTGCCGGTGCGTTGGCTGCTGCGGATCAGCAGTACGTCGCCGTAGTATGGTTTTGCCTTGTACCTCAGAAGTGCCCTGCGGTACGTACTGATGATGTAGAAATTCCGAAGGGAGTAAGGGATCGCTTCACCATTGCGCAGATAGGATTCGCAGCGGGGATGGAGCAGGGTGCCTTTGGCGTCGGCCATCTTGGTCTTGGGTGCGTAACGCCACCATTGGAATTTCGGTCCGCGCGAATCGATGATCGTGAGCAGTGGCACCGGTAAGCCCATGGACCGGAGGATCTGCGCCATTTCGAAAGCGATGATGCCACCCATACTGAACCCTGCCAGAATGTAGGGCCCCTGCGGCAGCGCAGCAACGAGTTCGTCGACGTAGTGTTGCGCTATTGCCGGTATGCTTTTGTACTTCATCCCCCGTCCGTCCTCTCCTTGATGAAGGAAGCCGATGAACGGTCTATCCGCGCTCAAGTACCGTGGCAGGTTGTAGTTGCCTTCATCGCCATGCACGCATACAAAGGGCGTAAGGGAGCCGCGTGTGCGTATGGGGGCAAGGTTGGTCCATCGTTCATGCCGGCCTTGCGTGCCGAGTTCGGCGACGAACTGCCTCAACGTTGGGGCACGGAAGAGTTTCGCGAGGTTGATGTCGTACCCCAGCAGATCCTTTAGTTGCCCGCACATACGCACCCCGTTCAAACTGTCACCACCCAGTGCGAAGAAATCATCGTCCAAGAGAACGCGCTCGCGTTTCAGTACTTGCGCCCAGAGCATGGCGATCGACTTCTCCAAGTGCCTGGCAGGGATCTGTTCCGGTTGGGCGCCTGCCTGCTGCGGGTCTCGCGCGATGCCTGTGCCGGTCGCTTCATAAAGTTCAGCGGCCGATGCATGCCTACTGATCGCAGGCCCCGATCGCGAATCGACGCCAAGAAGCGCGGCCAGTTGCGCTCTCTTCACCTTGCCCGTGGCTGTCTTGGGCAGTTCATCCACCCGGAGGAATCGCTTCGGGATCTTGTGCGGCGCCAATCGACCTTGCAACCACCGGCGCATTTCGCTCTCGATGGGGATCGAGCCATTGACCGTGTACGCCATGCCCACATCCTCGCCCAGAGTGGCATGTGGTATTCCGAATACGGCTACCGATGCAACTCCCGGGAATTGCGCGATCACATTTTCAACCTCCACGGGGCTGATCTTTTCGCCACCTCGGTTGATGATCTCCTTGATGCGCCCTGTGATGTACAGATCGCCGTTAACATCCATCCGGCCGAGATCGCCAGTGCGGAGCCATTGGCCATGGAAGCTGGCGTTGTTCACCTCTTCGTCTTCGATATACCCGGAGATCACTACTTCACCTTGAACGAGCACTTCGCCTTCAGTGCCGGTGGTTACTTGGGCACCCTTTTCGTCACCAATGCGGATCTCACATCGATAGGGCTTGCCGACCGCGCCTGGGGCACTTGTGGCTTCCTTGATCGTTAGTGGGCTCAGTGCTTCGCTCAACCCGTAGTGCTCCACTACCGCAACTCCTAATAATTGCTCGGTCCCGTTGCGCACGTCATCGGGCAGTGCCGCGCTGAGCGAACGTACGAACCGGAGCGCATGCCCTTTGGCCCTTGCTGGTTGGCGCGCCAATACGGAAAGCACATCCGCGTGAACGGTGGGTACGGCGCTGTACCAAGTGGGTTTTAGTCCGGTCAACCATCCGAAAAAGCGCGAGGGATCGTAACCAGGGGTGCATATCGCCGTGCCCCCGCTCCATAGCGACGCAGTAACGCACGAGAAGCCATGCATGTGGAAGAGCGGCATCATCACCAAACTGGTGTCGTCGGCCACAAGGCCTATGCTGTCGCTCATATTCCTCGCCTGCCCTCCGATATTCCTCGATCGCAATGGAACGCGTTTCGGTAGACCGGTGGTGCCGCTTGTTTGTAGCAGGATCATAGTGTGATCCTCCGTTACCGGTCCCATCAGAGCACTCCGGTTCGAGATCTCTTTACTTCGGCCAATGGGTCCCGTACCCATCAACGGGGCGGTGACGAGCGGAATGCTCAACTGGGCCGCCGCTTGGGCAACGGATGAATTGATCGTTGCGGCAACAATGCCACGAACGCCCATGCGTTTCAGGGTAGCGCCCAATTCCTGAGGGCTGAATGTGGGGTCGACCGGTGCTACGGTACAGTGCATGGAGCATCCGAGCAGTGTCAGCGCCATTTCCGGCCCGTTCGGCATACACAGTCCGATCACGTCGCCGCGCAGAAATCCTTGGTCGGCGCACCATTGGCGTATGCCTTCCAATACGCTCGGAAGGTCACGGTACAGCAGGGGGGCGCGATCAAGTGCCTCGATCGCACTGGCGAACGGCCTTTCCGCAACGTGCTGGGCGATGCGTTGGAAGAGCATTCAGTGGGATGCGCAGTGGACCGCTACCCAGTGGCGGGACACTACGCAGGACCCAAAGTTGAACGGTCGTGACCCCAAGGCGGGTACCCGGCGATCGCCAGTTCTCCCCGGGCGATGTTCGCAACGCCTACTTACGGGTGCGGCCGCGGCGCGCTTTGTGGCGCCACTTGGCGAACCGGTACCCGATAGTCAGTTGTGTACTACGGTGCAGGGGCAGTACGTTTTGCTCTGACTTCAGCACGGAACTCATGCCGCTGTAGTACCTCAAGGTGAAGTCCCAGCCGGAGCGTAAGTCCGCCCCGATACCGGCATTGACACCGAAATCCCACTTGTTCACGTCGCCGGTGATGTTGATCGTTGTATCACCGAACTGTTGCGCGTACAAGAGCTTTCCAGCCTGGGGGCCAGCTGCTATGTTGAAGGTGTTGCCAATGAAGAATTTGGCCGAGATCGGGAGTTGAGCATAGTAAAACCGGAGGCCAGCAAAACCGTTCTCTCCCTCCGCGAGAACCCGCCCCTGCATATTCACGAGTAGTTCCGGTTGAAGCTCCAATCGTGGTCCGCCGTATACAGTGCCGTACAATCCCAGTACAGCACCGGCCATGGGACGTGCAGTTGCTCCACTAGCGCGGGCAGTAGTGATCTGACCGCCTGCCTTGAATCCGATCCCGCTTGATTGACCGCGTGCCACATGGCCGGATAACAAGCAGAGGCCTAAGATCGTGTGCAGAAGAAGATCGTAGCGGAGTTGCATGAGTTTCATCCCGACGGGTCGGGGACCATTGTTCATGCAAGTCTTTACGGGTACGTTGACGCATGTGTTCCATGGAGGAACGCCCCATTCGACAAACACCATCCCAAAGCACTACGAATACCCGTGGGCCAGCGGCGGATCAACGGACCATGAACCGCCCACTGAACCGCTCAGCCCCGGCTGTGACTTCCACCAAATAGGTGCCGCCGGCCAGCACGGTGTTCTCACAACGGAAGGAGCCGTTGGCCGTGTTGGAAACGAATACTGCACGTCCTGCGACATCCATGATCTTGATGATGGCGGCTGCGGGCGTTGGCCAACTAAGTAGTACGTGATCGTCGGCATACCGCACGCTCAATTCCGATCCGGAAGTCGGCGCGACCACGCCAGTGCTTACGTCGATGAACACTGTGTAATCCTCGGTCTCCCCGTAATCGAAGTCGTAGCACGGATCCGCGGTATTGATCTGACCGTTGCCCGGGTACATGCATCGCACTCGGAGGGTTGTTGCGCCCAATGCCGCATTGTTCGGCACAACGAATGTGACCACTGCCGTTTGGAAGATCGCGTTGGTGACCCACGAAGCGAGCAGCTCGTTCGCATCCAATTGGTCGTCGGCATCGTAGTCGATCCAAGCGGCCATCAGGTCAGGTTGATAATCGCCGCTCTGCACCTCAAGGTCATAGGTGGAGCCGCGCCCGAGCTGGGTGCTCTGGGCCGTGTAGTCCTGATAGCTAGGGCCGCCGGTACTTCCGGTATTGCTGTTGCTAATTGTGTTCAGCAGGACACCGTTCACGAAGTCGCCATCGTTGGTGCCGTTGGCGGAGACCGGGATGCAAAGCGAGGTGTTGGGATCGGTGATGATGACGGTATAGTCTTCCGTTTGGCCGTAGTCGAAGTTGTAGCAAGGGTCGGCAACAGTGATCTGTCCGGTACCCGGATAGACACAACGAGCGCGCAGCACCGTGCCACCGAGGGCCGCGTTCGCCGGCACGGTGAACGTGAATGACAACGTCTGGAATGCGGCAGCAGTGACGCCATTGCCCAACTCCTCGCCAGCACCGAAGACATCATTACCGTCGAAATCGATCCACGCCCCAAGGATGTCTTGCGTGTACGATCCGCTTGTAACATCCACCGTGTACGTGGTCCCCCGCTCGAGCGAAGTGCTCAAGCCGGAATAGTCCACATAGGTCGGCGTACCAACACCACCGGTACCGGTATTGCTCAATGTGTTCAGTTCAACACCGCTCACAAAGTCGCCATCGGTGGTGCCGTTCGTTGATGTCGGTATGCATGGCCCAGACCCCGTGCTTCCGCAACCACCGCTGGCGAGCAACGAGTTGCGCACCCCGGCAATGATGCCGTTCATGTATGCCCCTTGGTCGTCGGTGAACATCAGGCTGCAATCCGCGTAGTCCATGAAGTTCTCATACTGCGTCAGCACTCCGCAGCTCATTTGGTTAATTGGAAGGCAGTTGAAGGTTGGGCCGTCCGTGTCCGGTGTATCCGTGAACCCGTCGTCATCAACACATCCGCCATTGTCGCCCCAGGGATGTTGAAGGCCGAGGTAATGTCCGACCTCATGGGTGGCTGTGCGCGCCCCTGCGTTGAATGCGTAATCGAAGTCGAGCACAATTCCGTCATCACCCGTACCGACGATACCCCCAACGGGCAGGTAAGCGTATCCAGTGGTAACGCCGCCACCGGTCTGGCCGCTGCTGATGTCGCAGATCCAGATGTTGAGGTAGCTGTCCGGGTCCCACGCGGGATCGCCTTGCGGGTTGTACTTCATGTCGTTCGTCTCGGTATCCGGATCGAACCAGACTTCAGTTGAATTCTTGCGCACGATCCCCGTCGTTGGGTTCCCGTTCGGATCGACGGAGGCCAGACAGAACTGAATGCCGGTGTTGGTGACCACCCCGGCGAATGCAGCACGCACATTGGTCACGTCGCTGTTCTGCTCGCTGTAGTCCAAGTTCATTTGTGCGATCATCGCAGTGATCGTGCCGTCAGGAATGTTCTCTGCAGCGGTGTTCCAGACCATATGTACCACCACAGGGATCACCGGATTGCCACCGCCTTTTGGGAAGGCCGTGGGCAAGTGATCGCTCACCACGGTGCTCATGCCCATGGCTTCCAGGCGTTGTTGGGTAATGCGGTGTGCAGCGCAATCGTGCTGTTGGGCCGCTGTGGAGAAGGCGACGACCGTCGCTAGGGAAAGGGTAGTGAGGCGCATGTGCATGTAGAGAGGGCGGCAAAAGAATGGAACACGACCATGGGCGTGCGTAGCGCCTTGGGTCATTTCATCAACAACATACCAAGGCGGCCGTAGGTTGCCCGAGCCCCGTGCTTCGCGGCTGATAAGGGATTTCCCCGATCCCATTGTTGGTGCGCGTGCACAGCGTGTGTCAGGTACCGGATCGCGTGTCGGTAGTACCCCTTTCGGTATACCCTGCGGAAGTCTTGGTCCCGATCGCTGCTTAGGGCCCACTCCGGTGCGTTGGTCATGTCCTCCCGCACCTCCGCGTGTAGTTCGGTACCGGCGATGGGGTACGCGAGGGTAATGGTGAATTGATCGGGATCGCTCTGCTTGAGGTGCTGGACGGTTTCCAGGATGTCGGCTTCCGTTTCGCCGGGATAGCCGAGCATGATGAAGGTGCCCGTGCCTATGCCCGCCCGTTTGCTTTCGCGCAGCATGGAGCGCACCTGCTGCACATCCACACGGCGGTCCATGGCATCGATGATGCGTTGACTTCCGCTTTCCGCACCGATCCATACCTGCACACAGCCGCTCCGCTTAAGCAGGTCGATGGCTTCGGCGTTCATGCGGTCAGCGCGCGTGATGCACTCGTAAGCGATATGGAGATCGCGGCGTTCCAATTCCTCCGTGAACGCAAGCATCCATTTATGGCTGATGGTGAACACATCATCAACGAACCAGAAGCGATCAGGCTTGTAGGTCGTTACCAAATGGGCGAGTTCATCCACCACGCACCCGGCCGACCGCCTTCGGTAACTCAGCCCGTACACTGCGCGGCTGCACCAGCGGCATGTGTATGGGCAGCCACGCATTGTGCTAACGCTCAACGCGCTGTATCCATGCCGTTCCTTCCATGCGCGTTGGTAAGCTCCGATATCAATAAGGTCCCGCGCAGGTACCGGTAGCGCGTCCACCTCCTTCAGTTTCTCCCGCTCTTTGGAGAAGACGGTTCGGCCAGCTAAGTCGAGGTAAGCGATCCCGGATACTTCCTTCAACCGCGAGAGATCCCCGGCGTTGAACACCTCTACGACCTCTTCAGCCGTTCGTTCTCCTTCTCCCACCACACAAACGGTGGCGCCGTGCGCAAGGAAATTGGCTGCATGGTTCCGCGTCTCCGGACCACCCAGAATGATGGGCGCATCCCGCAGGTCATTCAGCGCGCGTATCCGGGCCATCAGAGCGACCACGTTCGCACGTGTCATCAGATTCACGTAGATCGCTATGCAGCCGGGCCGCTCCTGTGCGATGCGTTGGAGCAGCTCTTCGCGCTCGCCGAAGGTGCTATCGTACACCACCACTTCATGACCGCACGAACGCAAGTGTGCTGCCACGTACAACAACCCCAACGGGGGATAGGGCTTCATGATCAGCTGCTCACGCGCATCCTCGCGGATGAAATACCCGTGGGTAAGGAAAACCTTCACGGCCTGCGCTCCAGATCAATGAGGTAGTGATCGGCGTAGCGCGCCGTCCATGCTTGCCCCTTGAAACGCTCATCCAGAGCAGACAATCGGCGCAGCGTGCGCGGCCGTTCAATGAAGAATGGTTCCAGGTAGCTGGGTGGAACGAACAGTCCGATCGGCCTAACGGAAACCACCCTGAAACGAGCACCGAACATCTTGGCAACGGCTCGGGGTGAATGATACCAAGTCATCACACCGCTTCCGCTGAGGCTGGCCCATAGCGGTTCGTGGCGCCCGCGACGGAATGCCTCGCTCCACTTTCCCTTCAACAGGAAGTAGCCGCTTTCCGACAAACACCGGTCGGGCATGATCACGGCTATGAAGCGGCCTTTCGGTCGGATGGCATCGGCAAGCGGGTCGCACAAGGCGCCCAAGTCGTTCGCATCGATGCAGTTGAGCCCGCCAAAATCAGAGAAGATCATATCGAACTGTCCTGGATCAAAACGCCCCTTCAACTCATCGAAGCCCATTCGCTCGGTGCGGATGCGGTCCTCCAAACCATGCTGCATCACTTTGTCCTCGGCGGCTTTCAGCATTTCGCCGCTGATGTCGGTCGCAAGAACATTGTGCCCATGTCGGGCCATGTAGATGGCATCAGCGCCAGTACCGCAGTTCAACTCCAGCACCTCCATGCCGCGCACAGCAAGTAGGAGGGGCGAGAGATGGTCCCACACGGCTTGTCGCTGCAACAGCCCTATGCGGCTGTGTGTGAACTCCCGGTCGTAGGCCGAGGCCAATGGGTCGAAAACGGCTTTCATGTGTTTTCATCCCGATCCATCGGGGCGCGCAAGCGTTGCAACCGGATCTTGTCGATGGCCGCAGCGGGCAGGTAGTACGCTACGCTGGCGGCGCGCCGAAGATCGTGCGACTTGCCCATGGGAGTGCGCACGATGCTGCGCCATTCGGTCAACGCTTGTCTGCGGCGGAACCGCTTGTGCACGTAACGATGGAGTCGCTTGTAGAAGGCCGGCCGATGCGTATTCC
Organism: uncultured Bacteroidota bacterium; assembly: GCA_902825795.1. GTDB lineage: Bacteria > Bacteroidota > Bacteroidia > Flavobacteriales_F > PHOS-HE28 > PHOS-HE28. The sequence continues at coordinate 1,790 of CADECG010000040.1, read as the reverse complement.
GGAACATCAGCGCAAGTTCGTCGCTGTCGTTCCAGTTGGCTTTCGTCCCCAATTGCGCCTTCACTTTCTCATGGAACTTGGTACCCGGCAATGGATAGCTGACACTGATGCCGATATCGTCCGGCTCTAGTTCTTCAAGCATGCGCAACGTTGCGTCGATGTCGTCATCGGTTTCGCCGAGATAGCCGAACTGGAGGAAGAAGCCCACGCGGATGTCCTTTTCATGAAGTAGACGCGTGGCTTGGCCGATCTGCTGCACGGTGGTGCCCTTATCCATGGCGTCCAGGATCTTTTGGCTGCCGCTTTCGGCCCCCACCCAAACCTCCTTCAGGCCTGCATCGGCAAGGGCATCGATGGTATCGCTCTCCAGCAACAGGTCCACGCGGCTCTGGATCTTGAACGGTATCCGCACATCCCTCTTCTTCAACTCTTCACTGAATGACCGCACCCATCCCGGCTTCAGTCCGAAAATATCGTCACAGAACCACAGATGATCGGGCTTGTGGTTCGCGTGCAACCAAGCGATCTCAGCGGCCACGTGAGCCGGGCTTCGGATGTTGTAACGGTTGCCGTAGATCGGCTTTGCGCACCAGTTGCACTTGAACGGGCAGCCGCGGGTGGTCGCTACATTCAGGCTGAAGTAGCCTTGCGACTTTTCCCAAATGGAACGGTAGGGCTGGATATCCACCAGGTCCCAAGCGGGCATTGGCAGGCGGTCAAGATCGCGCAGTACCGGACGGGTCACACTCAGCGTAGCCACTCCATTTTCGAGCAAGGCAAGTCCCGGAACTGCAGACGTTGCGTGGTCGGGACGGGACCACATCTCCACCAACTCGGTCAACGCAGCATCCCCTTCGCCCATGATCACGGCATTGGCGCCTTTGTTCAAATACTCACCATAGTGATCTGTGCTGTCACTGCTGTTCACCACTACACGGCATCCAAGTGCCTTGCCGATAGCGATCATGCGGAAGCAAGCTTCGCGCATCACCGTAAGGCACATCTTGGTGAGGTAGTTGAAACCATCATCGTAGATGGCCAGCACGTCCGGCTTGAATTCCCTGATCACCTCAGCAAGTTCCTCCGGCGAATGCCGAAGACATGTATCGAAGAGACGTACCTCGTGGTCGGCACGCAGGTTCGCGGCAACCTGCATGGTAGCTAAGGGTGGGTATGGCCTTCCATCGCGCCACTGCTTCGTGTCAAGGCGATAGAAATAGGCGTTGGCCAACAGCACACGCATGGCTCAAGCCAGTGATAGACCGTGTTGCGTCTCGAAGTGGGCGATGCGTTCGCTCAGCGCATCAAGAACGCGTTGTTGGAACCCTTGGGGATGGTGCTTGCTCACATACTTGCGCGTGCGTAGTGCCAACTCGAACGTGCGCTCGTCCAGTCCACCGAATTTCCTCCGCCAGCGCATGTAGGTGAGACGCATGAACGCGTCATCGAACCATTCGCCCATGCCTGATCGCAGGACCCGCTCAGCTCCGGCCTTCCATCGGGACGCTTCTGCCTCCTGCGGCATAGGGCGCTCCATGGGCATGTTGGGGAATCGTTCGAACGCCCATTGGTTGGCGCTGAAGAAGTCACGGCAGAGTTGGGTGCCATAGGTCGGCACAAGGGTCACCACTTCGGTTGCGGTGAAGAGGTTGCGGTCTTCGATCGCCAAATGATCGGTGTCGATGAAGTAGTTCACGCAGAAATCCTTGCGACTGTTCAACAGGAAGAGTTTCTTGTACAACACCAACAATGTGCGCGCTACCCATAGCCTGCGGGGAGCTGTGATAATG
>CADECG010000039.1 GCA_902825795.1 uncultured Bacteroidota bacterium | reverse complement strand
TGACGGTGCTGGAGATCTTTAGGCCTACCGCACCGGGCAAAACCACAGGTGGTTCAGGGACCGAAAGCGAAAACGGGAGGGAGAATTCGTAGTTGAAGACGCGCTCGCGCTGGATCTCTTCTTTGCGAACCTTGTCGATGTCGTAGTAGTTGCTCCGGTATTCTTTGTTGCTTCGCAGGTCGCTTTGCTGAATGAAGGTTTTCATTGCCGGGAACGCATTGGGCTGGAGACAGGGATGTGTTACTGGAGGGCTGAACGGGAAGTTTTTGAACAAGCGCGCTGAGGGGCTGTCGCTCACCTCCCCTATGTTGATGAGATGAATGCTTGCTTTGGTAATTCGATCGACCCATGTGGTCAACTCATAGTCCACGGCGACAGTGAGAACTATGCACTCCGCCGGGCTGAGCGTGAAGCTGTCGGTGGTGCGCACCAGCGCTGAGCGCTTGTGACCGGCACCTGCTCCTGCCAGCTTGACATCGAAACCGATGTCATGTTTGGACTCGAATGTCTCCGTGTACTTGCATTGGCAACCCGCGAGGTTCGGGAGGTGGACTTCGCCAATTGGAATGCGCTGGCCTTTGACGACCTGGCCCCCAAGCTTGGTATACCCTGTACACCACAACCAGAGGCGTTTCAACGCACCATCGCGAATCACCAGAGAATACTCCGTGCCCATTCGAAGCCGCTGCACATCCTCGATCTGACAACGGTGGTATTCACAGAAGTCCAGGTAGTCGGCCCTGGAGAAGAGCAGTTCGGCGAAGGGCGTGGTGAGGATCTCGGGGTCGTTGATGGCGCGGAGGCGATGGAAGAGGCCGGGCGAGTCTTCGGTACTGTGCTGCTGATGCTGATAAGGCGATTCTTGCACGAGGCTCGCGTCGAACCCGTCTTCCATGATCCGTTGCTCGGAGAGGCGTTGTACTTGTTCGACGATGTTACTGAGAGCCTTTTCATCCAGCCTGACCTGGAGTTCCTTTGACTTGAGGCGTTGCTTGGGGTCTTCGGCTTCGGGGGCGGGAAGGGTGGGTTCGTCGGTGGCCATATGCGTATGGGCTTTGGCGGGAAGTTATGGAGCGCGGTGAAGTGTGGGACATCAACGGCAGCGAAGAGTAAGCGCAAATACGGGCAGCACCTGGCCGCGAACAATTACGCGAAAGGCGATCGGTTGGCGGACTCAGTCCTTGGAAGGATGTCCTAAGCCGTTGAACAACGGACTTTCGAAGTGGTCCATTACGCGCTGTCGGCGAAGCGGGGCCAAGACCTTCATTGTGGTTTTCGCGCGTTTTGCACAGATGAAGTGCATGCGCTCAAGGCGTTCCAGCGCCTCGCTTTCGTCCATTGAAATGGTCCGCCCGTTAACAGGCGATGGAAAAATCAACGTGTGCGCTGCAGAAAGATCGCGCATGAGATGATCAATTTCCTGGGTGAGCAGAACTTCGGGAAACTCGTGTTCGGTGCCTCGGCGGGCGACATTGTCCAAAAACTCTTGCAAACCGTGCATGGCGGGAAAGGCCAACTCCTCAACCTTGTTGAGGAGCGCGCCATTGTTGTGCTGCTCTGCCGGTGTATCCTGGCTCATGTTGGTGACCGGGATAGCGGTTGAGGAAAGCATGCATTAACCCAATGCGCCACGGCTAATTGTGCAGGCTTGGAGGAACGACTTGCCGGAAGTAACAGAAGCGAGATGCAAGCGAGGCATATAAGTTCAACGAGACGACACCCCCTTGCTGAACCGTAGGGCAAGCCTACGGCCATGTTAGCGCTGCGTGCAATGGGGGGGATTTTTGGGGACATACGGCGCCAAATTACCCCGAACATGAAGTGATCGCAAAGGCTTTCGACGTGAATGCGGTCGAAACTATCAACAGCTTAACGTTAGCGACGGACTGCGCCGCGGTCGCTGATCTGGGCGTGGAGGATGCCGCCGGAAATGCGAGCGTTCGTAACCGATGTGTTGTACAACGTCGTAGGCCCTATTTCAGGTAGAACACCTCGTCGAACTTGGTGGCCGAGTCCGATCCACATTCTATGGTGCCTACGACCTTCCCGTTATCGAACACCTGGACCCACAGCACCGGACAGGGGTCAGCAACTTGTGGCGACGCTTGGGGATAACGGCACTTTCTGCCGGGTATTTGCGTGCCGGAGAAGACGCGGATAGCGACGCCCTTGGGGTCGTATTCGGTAAATATGGTCTCGCCTTGACCGTCGCATTCCAAGTTCCACTGGTTGTCATAGGCGAACAGCGGAGCGGTTTGGGCGGGAGGCTCGCCCGGAGGTGGGTACAGCCCTGGTTCCAAATTGCAGGCGGAGTAGAGAACGGCCGTGCCCAGCAGTATAGCAACAAGTCCGACTCCCACCCAGCGTTTCGTGGACCCTGGAACTTCCACCGGCCCGGTTTCTTCCTTGCGAGCGGACATTGCTTGACGAACCAGCCATGCCGAAAGCGCCGCGATGCCGGCCCAAACGAGCGCGATCAGCTTGTGGGAATAGTAGGCCGCGGCTGCCTGTTCGTAGAACTCGTGCAGGCTGCTGGGCATGCTCCACAAGAGCGGGAGTGTGGAATTGTAAGCCAGCGCCGCGCTGGCGCTGAGAACAGCAGCGAAAACGAGTAGCGTACGAAGCATGTGGGGACAGGGTTTTGGTGAACGCGCGCGTGCAAGAGCATGCGAATGTAGCCGCGCACCTTATCGGTTCTAAGCAGAATTATACATTTGTGACCAATGGTTTGACCAGCCTCAACGATTTCTGTACATTCCGCTGTGGACATGCTACTCAAGAGATGTGGAAGGCAGATGGTCCGATTTACTTCCTTGTATTCTTTGTTTTAACTGTAAAGCTATATTTGCAGCCCCATTCCGGGTGTGCAAATGGATATTGGGCTGATCGGTCTGCGACGGAGAAGTGTTGATATGCGTGTTGAGAAATGGCCAATGAACTTGCGTAAAAAGCTTTGCGGTCCGGGTTTCAGTGATTCAATTTGATACAACGAACGACCATGGCAGCTCCTACTGAGAACAACCCGATAGACCGACTGTTCTTTCAGCCCCAAAGCAACCTACCGGCACTCTTCGAAGACCGGGATGAGTTAGCAGCCACTGTTCAGCGATGCAGCGAATTCTACCGCGATAAGAAAACCGAGTCCATCGTTGCGTTGCTCTCGGCGTGTTTCAGGGTAACGGAGCGAGGAGCCCGCGGGATCCCGAACAAGTTGAGGGATGGAATAAAGGATGCGATAAAAAGCAAACTGGCCCCGGAAGCAGAAGCGAAAGAAGAGCGTGCAGCAGCCAAGGCGGAACTGGTGACGTATTTCACCGAGCAGTTCAAGAAGGCGGAGATGGAAACGGAACAGTTGCGGAGAGAGGGGCTGCCGACGATCGATACGATCGATATGCGCGATAGGCGCCGGTGGAGTTGTGTGACGTTCGTGTGCTCGAACCCGGCTGAGCAATTGCTAAGGGGTAGTGCGCTGTTCAGCATACTGCGCAACGTGGTGGATGCCTTTTTGTATGAGGAGTATGTGAAGATGCGGGTATGGATATCGGACCCGGATCACGCGGATACTTTCCTGGATGTGCTATTGCAGTTGTTGAGCAGCAAACTGGGAAGCGCTGATCGGCAAGCGCGACTATCGCCGGAGAGGCTTAAGGTGGTGCTGAACAAGGTGCAGGAGCTTAGGGCGCTGGAGGTGGCGTTGGTGCCGGAATCGGTGCGTGTGCCCAGTGGCGGCCGTGTGTGGCTTGATGATCTTGAAGGCAGCCGTATTGAACTTGACCTGGAGGCGCGGATACATAAGGTGCCGCAGCCGAAGAAGGCTGATGTAATTGACATGATCGACGCGGAGATCGCAGCGGACAGACGACACTTGATCGATATGACATTGCATAGGGCTGCCGTTTATGCGAAGCATTTTGCCAAGCACGTTAAGGCGCCGAAGCAGCAAGCTGAACAAGCGAAGAGCGAAGTGAAGCCGGGGCCGAACCCGGAAGAAGCCTTGAAGAGATTGACGGTAAAGGAGGTGAGTCAATTGGCGCAGCACCTGAAGGATGAATACAAGATCGAGATACGTGCGGCTGCGGTGCACACAACGCTTGCGGATGAGCACAAGACGGTGATGAAGTTCGCGCCACTGAGCTTCGCAGCCCAACTTCAGGACGGTAGTTCTTACCTAGAAGGGACTGTGGTGAACCCGCTCTTGGTAGAAAATGCGGCTGGATCGCCCCGCAACACTAGGCAGGGTGGCGGGCGCAGGAAGGGGGGGTAGTACGCCGCCAACGTATAGCACGCGTACAAAGAATCTATTGGTCAGTTGACTGACTTGGCCGCGTGGCCTCCGGATGGAGGCGCTCGTACTCGCGGAGGCGGGGATCGGTGGCGAGGAGGGTGCGGTAGCGTTTCGCCTCCTCGTCAACCCGGCCACTACTTGACCCCTCCAGTTTTAGACGAATATTCTTCGTCAACGTGGTGAAAAGAAAGAAGGCCAGAATGCCACCCGCGAGAGCGGCAGCTGGCTCAATGAATTTTATGAGCGACTGGAGACTAATCATGGGGGCCACCTCGTAACCAAGCCAACGCACGAGCACGTAACCAAAACCTACTGTCAACCCCATGAACATGACCATAAGCGTCCCTTTGATCGGTGAGAATCGTCGACTCTCCTTCTTGCGTTCTTCCTCGAGCGCTGTGAGCTTGCGCGAAATGACCCGGTGCCAATCCCCTACGGTTGCTTCTTCGAGCTTGGCAATTGCTTCACGGCACTCGGGTAAAATGATGTGAGCAAGGCGAAGCAGTGCTAAGCCGAACACTGATTCGGCGGACATTACTGTAGGGATCTCCTTGATGGCGAATGCGGCGCGGACACTCCAGTCGAATGGAACAGCGGGGAGGTTGGTGAACAAGGTGCCCGCCATGACCTTGCTGTAGACCGGACGTTCTTCTTCGGTGAGTTTGTTGAAGACCTGCCAAGTGGAAGAGGCTTTTAGGACGTGCCCGATCTGCAAGTGGAGGACACGAACCGCTGCTGAGCTGACGGCATCGGGCTCCATAACGATGAGATGCCTTCGACTAGCACGGCAGACGTGATTCACAATCGGGTTATAGCCCGCTTGGCAATCATAGATGGTGATATCGTAGTTCGCTGCTAGTTCGTTGAGTCGACTTTGTAAGGCGTTGCCATCGGGAACGTGGCCAGCAAACTCCATGTCGTCAGTAGGTGACAGCGTGGACGGGATGAAGGCAAAACCATCCCTTGACCTGTATACCTCCTTGCGCACGGGCTCGGGCCGCATGAGGGCAGTAAGTGTGAGAGCTCGCGTGTGCTTTTCGAGTTCGGTTTCGAAGAAGTATGTGGCGCCGTGGGTGGAGGTATCGCAGTCGACAAGAAGAACTGAGAAGCCCGCTTCGGAGAGCATTTTGGCCATGGCAAGACCAATGACGGTTTTGCCTGAACCGCCTTTGCCACTGATGAGGGCAAGGCTGAGGCCGAGGGGTGGTGGCTTCTTGGTCATTGGTCGGGAGGTTGAGTTGGCGAGGCATTCCCTAAGACACCCTTGTGAAAGTTCTTGATCATCAGATCAGCAATACGATCCTCGTTGTGCTCGTAGAAATCGTCCATGGTGATCTGCGCGAGGCCTGTGTAAACCCCTTTAAGCGCAATTGCTCGGGTAGTTTGCTTGCCAAGTCCTACAAGCCGAACACGCACGTCGTTCAACTGCGGTACGATGCCGTTGTTGGTGGAAACGATGGTGATCGCCTGCCGGAATTCAGGATTGAGCAGAACTTGGTCGGCAAACCGAAACAGATGGTTAACCCGCTCGACATCGTAACGCATCCAAGCATAGTCGTAACGGGTTGTACAAATGGCCTCAACGGAAGAAGGGTGCCAGGTCCACTGCGCTTCGCTGGAAAGGGCCGATGTGAGAAGCGTTCGTGCAGCCTTGGATAGTTCGGTGCGGATAAGCCGCTGCTTAGCAAACCTCTTGGCGATCTTGATACCCCAACTTGGATCGGGCTTGAAGTCGTCGGTATCCGTGGCGACTATGTCACGAAGGAGACCATCGAATCCATGCTGAAAGCAGCGCTTGAATTGCCGATGCTGGCTGAGTGTTACGAGCTGTGCGTCGGTAAGCATTTCGGCCGGTGGGGGAAGACGATCGGAAGCGGACGGTAATATAAGTGAAGTGGTTTGTTGCGGTGGGCGAGAGCACCCAAGAAATGGACGGAATGGACCGGGTGGACACGGTGGACACAGTGCTTGGTGCGGGGTGAAACCTTGGGCAAACAGGGGGCGTAATAAGCTGCCGAACGACCAAAAAAAACCCGTTGACGATGACACACTATGAAGAAAATAGGCTGTCGATGTTCTACTCAACCCGCCAGGTCCTAGACCAACATACAGTGCTGTGGAGCACGGTGCCAGCGTTGGTGGCGGCGAAGGGTGAGTTCGATGCGAACATTGCGAGTATTGAGGCTGCGCTTGCTGTGCAGTTGAGGGATATTACTGGCCATACGGAGGCGAAGGCGGTGGCGCATGAGGCGATGGTGCAGCAAACGGTGCTGATGGCCGGTGGTGTGATGGCTTTTGCTGTTGCTACCGGTGATGAGGGCCTTGCCGAGGAGATGAATATTTACCCGAGCGAGTTGCGCAAGTACCGCGATAGCGAGGTGGCGCAGCGGTGCCAGGGTGTGCACGATGCGGCGCAGACGCATGCGGCGGCGTTGGTGGATTACGGCGTGAGCGCTGCTGACATTGCACTGATGCAGCAGTTGATCGATACGTATTTGGATCTGGTGCAGCAGCCGCGCAATGTGATCACGGCGCGCAAGGGTGCTACCAGTGAGATCGGTTTGTTGGTGCGGGATACTCTAAAGCTTCTCTCGCGCAGAATGGATATGCTTATGCGCCGCTACCTAGGTAGTGCGCCTGACTTGTACCGGCAGTACACGAACGCGCGGATCATTATTGATCGCGGCGGACGGGGTAGTGCTGTGGTGGAGGCGGCGTGAGAGTTGGGAGTCGTGAGTCGTGAGTCGTGAGTGAATGCAAGGGAATACGAAGGACCTCACCCCTACCCCGACATCCCCCTACCCCCTTCGAAGGGGGACCTCCTAGCACGAAGACAAGTTTCGGACAGTGGTTTGCGAAGGCTCTGCGGAAGCGGGGCCTTCTGCATTGGGGGATATGTGGTGGACACGGTAGACATGGTGACGTGCGCTGGCACAAACTGCCATGGGCGGCGGGGAAAATTTTCATCGGTAGCGAAACCCTTGGATCGACACCAGCGTTGTAACGCCACGAACGGGCTTCGGCCCACAAAAACGAAAGACAATGAACCAGCAACAAGAGAACCGTTTCAACAGTATGTACGCTGCCCAAACCGTGCTGAACGATAACAGCGCTTTGTGGAGCGGAATGCCTGCGATGGTGGCTTTGAAGAGCGAGTTCGATGCGAACATTGCTTCTATTGAAGATGCTATTGAGGTGCAGGTGAAGGATATCAAAGGTCACACCGTTGCCAAGGCGGATGCGCTGGAGGCGATGATCGCCAAGACGTTGCGTGTTGGTGGTGCCGTGATGGCGTATGCCGGTGCTACGAAGAACGCCGGCCTAGCTGAAGAGATGAACGTGGTGCCGAGCGAACTGCGCGGTTATCGCGATGCGATCGTTGCACAGCGTTGCCAAGGCATACATGCTGCTGCTACCACGAACCTGGCCGCTTTGGTGGGTTATGGTGTTGTTGCCGCTGACCTGACGGAACTGCAAACACTTATTGATGCATATGTGGCGTTGGTGCCGAAGCCGCGCAACATGATCGTTGCACGCAGCGTGAAGACGGGTGATCTGGGCTTGCTGTTGCGCGACACGTCGCGCTTGCTGGACCGCCGTATGGACATGATGATGAGAAGCTTCATGGTGAGCGCTCCCGATTTCTACAGCCAGTACACGAAGGCCCGGATGATCGTTGATCTCGGTGGTTCTGGTGAGGCTGAGGAAGCGAAGGTTGCTTGATAGCTTACTTCACATCCCCCTACCCCCTTCAAAGGGGGACGGCCAGCGCACGGGGGACGAATAAGAACAATGCAAGGCCCTGCCGCGAGGTGGGGCCTTTTGCATTGGCCGTGGCGCCCATCTTTGTCTCCCGACCTTGTCGGGACTCAGAAGCAATGCCCGAACCGATCGAGCGCCCCAACTCACCCTCCCCAAGCAGGCCCACCACTGCCGCGGCTCGGCGCAAGCGCGCCATCCGCAAACTGTGGAGCAAATACCGGTTGCTGCTCATCAACGACAACACCTTCAAGGAGAGCTTCAGCATACGCCTTACGCCCGTCAACGTGGTGCTCATGCTCATCGGCCTGTTGGGCATCACCGCCGCCATCACCGTTTCGCTCATCGTCTTCACACCCCTCAAACGCTACATACCCGGCTACGCCGATACCGATGTGCGCGTGCACAGCTTCCACGCCGCCACCCTCGCCGATTCGCTCAAGCGCGAGGTGGCAGTGCATGCCGCCTACACCGAGAACCTGCGCCGCATCTTCAGCGGCGAACTGAGCCCCGATAGCGTGAAGCAGTTGCCGCGCATCACCTCCGCACCGGGCACAGCCGACCTGGCCGCCAGTCCCGCCGATAGCGCCTTCAGGCAGCGCACGGCCAAGGACGAACAGTACAGTCTTACCGAGAACGCCACAGGCAGCGAACGCCGCGACTTGGCCGGGCTCATCTTTTTCTCCCCCTTGCGTGGCGTCGTCACCGACAAGTACGCGCACAAGGAAGGCCACTTCGGCATCGACGTGGCCACCAAAGCCAACGAACCCGTGAAGGCCTGCTTGGAAGGCACCGTGGTGCTGGCCTCCTGGACGGCAGATGGCGGATACGTCCTCAACGTGCAACACCCCGGCGAACTGCTCAGCGTGTACAAACACAACGCGGTGCTGCTGAAGAAAACCGGCGATCGCGTCAAGGCCGGCGAAGCCATCGCCATTGTGGGCAACAGCGGCGAACTGAGCGATGGCCCGCACCTGCACTTCGAACTATGGCTGGCAGGCAAGCCCTTGGATCCGCAGCAGTACATGGTGTTTCAATGAGCCTGAAGTCCGCCTTCGCCAAGCCTTACGCTCGCCTTGTGACGAAGGCCGTTATGCAGCGCGCCATGGATCCGGTGCGCACGCAACAAAAGGTGCTGCGGAAGTTGTTGAGGCAAGGCGCACGGACGGCCTTTGGCAAGGACCACCGATTGGGACTGGTGCACGATCATGCCGCGCTCATCAAGGCGATACCACTGCGCGATTACGAAGGCTTGCGTCCTTACGTGGAGCGGGTGATCGCCGGAGAACGGGATGTCCTGTGGCCCGGACAACCACTGTACCTGTGCAAGACCAGCGGCACCACCAGCGGCGCCAAATACATCCCCATCACCAAGGAAAGTCTGCCCAACCACATCGGTAGTGCGCGGCGTGCATTGCTTGCGTACGTGGCGCGCACCGGTAACGCCGATTTCGTTGGCGGCAAGATGATCTTCCTGCAAGGCAGCCCGGTGCTCGATAAGAAAGGAGCCATCCCCATGGGCAGGCTCAGCGGCATCGTGGCCAACCATGTTCCCAAGTATCTGTTGAAGAACCGCCTGCCGAGCTACGCGGTGAACACCATCGCCGATTGGGAAACGAAGGTGGATGCGATCGTGGACGAGACGCTGCGCGAAGACATGCGCTTGATCAGTGGCATACCGGCATGGGTGCAGATGTACTTCGAACGGCTTCTCGCGAAGAGCGGAAAGCGGACGGTGCGCGAGGTGTTCCCCAACTTCTCGCTCTTCGTTTACGGTGGTGTCAACTACCAACCCTATCGCTCGCGCTTGGAGGCGCTGATCGGCGGTAAGGTCCCTGCGTTGGAACTCTTCCCCGCCAGCGAAGGCTTCATCGCGTATCAGGACCAGAGCGAGGAAGAGGGCATGTTGTTGGTTATCGACAACGGTATCTATTTCGAGTTCATTCCGCAGTCGGGCGCGGGAGCAAAAACGGAGCGCCTGTCGTTGGCTGAAGTACAAGTGGGTGTGAACTATGCACTCGTGCTGCACACGAACGCCGGGCTGTGGGGCTACGAGATCGGCGATACGGTGCGCTTCATTTCGCTCTCGCCACCGCGCGTTGTGGTTACCGGCCGCACCAAACATTTCACCAGCGCGTTCGGCGAGCATGTGATCGGCGAAGAAGTGGAAGGCGCCTTGCGCGATGCCATGCACGCCATGCGCTGCGAGGTCACCGAATTCACCATGGCACCGCAGCTCTCGCCATCTGGCGGTGGCCTCCCCTACCACGAGTGGTTCATTGAATTCGCGTCGCCACCGGCTGACTTGTCCCAGTTCGCCGAGCGCATCGACACCGCTTTGCAGACGCGCAATCCGTATTACAAAGACCTCATCACAGGTAGCGTACTGCGTCAGTTGGTGATCACCGCGGTACCGCGCGGTGGCTTCGCCGCGTGGATGAAAGCCCGCGGCATGAACGATGCCCAGAGCAAAATGCCGCGGCTCGCGAACGACAGGAAGTACGTGGAGGGCTTGGGGTGAAACACGGCACGGTGGCGGGCGGCACCGTTACTTTGGCTCAACCCTTGTGCGGCGCCCGGCCGGTCATGCAACGTCCCCACCTTCTGCTGTTGCTGAGCGTTGCGCTCGCGGGCCTCTCGCTGTTGTGCGACGGACCCGATGCCGATGAGCGCTTGCAGCGTGAAGCCGATCGTCTCCAAGCCGCTATCGTCGACAAGTCCCGGTTGCTGGTGTCGAGCGTGGAGGCTTGGAGCCGCACCGCCGAAAGCGAAGGTGTTACCGCAACGCGTTCGACGTTCGCTGCACGGATGGATGCGGAACGTGATCGTGATGGTTTCGCCTTCTGGGCCTGGGAAAACGACATGCTGGCCCTTTGGACAAGCGCGCTCGCCGTTCAGGAAGATTCTTTGTTGCACTGCACGACCGCACAGTTCAGAACAGCGAACGGCATTGCACTGCATGCATCCTGTGGACAAGATCCCAAATGGCACGCGCTTGCGGAAGTGTGGACCACACCACCGGTGCACAATCGATTTCTGTCGGCCGGATTCCACCCATCGCTGAACGTAACACGCGGCATCAGCGCGGCCACCACAGCGGGTATCGGACCAGTGGTGCGCGATGCGGACGGCAACGTGTTGTTCCGGCTCACGTGGGATACGGAGCAGTTGCCCTTCAACGCTTGGGACATTCTGAAACTATTGCTGCGCATCGGTGCCAGCCTGCTATTGCTCGCGGCCTGTTGGGAAACATGCATGGGGCTTGCGCAACGATCGCTCAGGTGGACGGCGGTTCTCCTGTTCGCACTGCTGCTGATCGCGCTGCGCTACCTGAGCATGCAGGTCTATCCGATCACGCCGTTCGATCGTCTGGCGCTCTTCGGTCCGCAGCTCTACGCGACATCATGGCTGTTGCCTTCGCTGGGCGATCTGCTCATCACGGGCATCCTGATGGTGGTGCTAGCGCGCTTCGCGCATGTGGCATTGCGTGGTGTGCATGCACTGCCGGGTCGCACTTCGGCTGTTGTGGGATCGGTTGCCACTGCCGGGCTGCTACTGATGGCATGGTGGATCACCACGCTGGTGATCGGCCTGGTGGAAGACAGCAGCGTGGATCTTGACCTGCACCATTTGGAGCGATTGAACATGTACAGTGTTGTCGCGCTCGCTTCCATCGCATTGCTCTTTACGACCTGGCTGTTGTTGGCGGATGCTGCTGCCCGATCACTTGCGGTCTCAGCCGTACCGAGGCACGTCTTCGTGATCACGTTGGTAGGCGCGCTCCTGTCTCTTTTCCTCCATCATCGCGCAGGCATCGTGGATCTGATGCTCGTGTTATGGCCCTTACCGTTGTTGCTCATCGTGATCATCGGTCGGCGCAGGCGGTACCACTTCGGGCATGCGATCGTCGGCATCGCCGTGTTGTCACTATTGAACGCGCACCTGCTGATCAAGTACGCGCAGAACCGCGAACACAATGAGCGCGAGTTGTTGGCCGAGCGCATGGTGACCAACGATGATCCCGTGGTGGAACTGCTCTTCCGCGAAACGGCGCCACGGCTGCGTGCGGACAGCAATGTGTACGCGCTGCTCACCGATACCAACCCTTGTTCCGCCAATGATCTCGAAACACGGGTGCGACAGGAGTTCTTCAGTGGGTATTGGGAGCGCTATGCGATCAGGCTGTACGCGTTCGATCCCGAGGGCAACCTGCGCTGCGCGACTTCCACCGAACCACCGCGATCGTTGGAGCGCGTGGGTAGCGCCTTCACGAGATCGTTCGCAGTGGCCGACATGCCCGATCTGTTCATCCGCACGGCTCCGGGGCAGAGCACCTTTTACCACGCACAGGTCGCGGTGATGGTGGCCGACACGAGTCCTCCTGTGCAGCTGATCGTGGAGCTTCATCCGCGCATTGCATCGGATGGACAGGGTTATCCGGAACTTCTGTTGAACGATGTGCACAACAACGGAACGAACCGCATGGTCTACTCCACTGCACGCTACGAGCAAGGTGTGCTCATGGAGGCGCGCGGGGCGGAGTTCCCTGTTCAATGGAGCACCGGTTTGGCGGACAACGGCATGCTTTGGCGCGAGCGCAATGGCAACAGTGAATTGGCATTCGGGACTGTCGATGGTTCCTTGGTGGTGCTTGCCTTGCCCCTGCCATCGCTGATGGCCAAGGCCACGACGTTCAGTTGGCTCTTCGCCTTCTTGAGCGCACTGCTCGTCTGCGCATTCCTGCTGCGCCCGCTTTCCTATCGCACCGCCTTTCCGGCCCTGTCCATCGGCGCCAAAGTGCGCGTAGCGCTGCTCGTGTTCGCAGCGGTCGGGTTGTTCTTCTTCAGCTTCGGTGCGCAACGGTTGCTCACGGGCCTTTACACCGAACGCAACGACGAGGCGCTGCTGGAAAAAACGCGCAGCGTCGTCGTGGAGCTTCAGCACAAGCTTGAAGGTGAAACGGTGATCGGCCCCGAACGAACGGCATACCTGAACCGCCTGCTGAGCAAGTTCAGCAACGTGTTCTTCACCGACATCAACCTGTACACGCCCGGTGGCGAACTGCACTCCACCAGCAGGCCGCAGGTCTTCGATGCCGGATTGGTGGGCACGCGCATGCACCCCAGCGCCTTCGACCGATTGGTGCGCGACGGGCAGAGCGCATTCGTGCATGTGGAGCGCATCGGTGCGGCGCAGTTCCGCAGCGCGTACCTGCCGTTACGCGATACCCGTGGTGCTTTGCTTGCGTTCGTCAACCTTCCTTCGTTCGCGCGCCAAGGGGAACTGGAGCAGGAGCGGAGTACTTTGTTCACGGCGATCGTCAATCTCTTTGTGCTGTTGCTCGCACTCTCGTTGTTGGCCGGTGTTGTCATCAGCAATTGGACCACGCGCCCGTTGGCCGTGTTGCGGAAACGTATTGCCGGCATGGCGCTCCAAGGCGCCAACGAGCCGCTCCATTACAACGGTCGCGACGAGATCGGCGAGTTGGTATCGGTGTATAACAAGAAGGTGGAAGAGCTGCGTGCGAGCGCGGATAAACTGGCGCGCAGCGAACGTGAAAGCGCGTGGAAAGAAATGGCACGACAGGTCGCGCACGAGATCAAGAATCCACTGACACCGATGAAGCTCGGTATACAGCACTTCCAACGCTCGTGGGATGCCAATGCTCCCGACGCCCGGCAAAAATTGGATCGCTTCAGCGCGAGCATGGTGGAACAGATCGATGCGCTGAGCCGCGTGGCCAACGACTTCTCGCAGTTCGCGCAGATGAGCGCGGCCAACGAAACAGTTCTCGACCTGAACGACGTGGCGAAGAGCGCCGTGGAGCTTTTCCAAGGTGACCCGAACGCGGACATCGTGCTGCATCCGCCATCCGGCGGACCGTTGATGGTGAAAGCCGATCGCGAACACCTGTTGCGCGTGTTCAACAACCTGATCAAGAACGCGCTGCAGGCGATCCCCGACGGGCGCCGCGGGAAAGTGGAAGTGCTGCTGCGCGCTGATGGGGACCATGCCATCGCGGAGGTGCGCGACAATGGCACTGGCATTCCCGAGGAAGCGCGCGAACGCATCTTCACGCCAAGCTTCACCACGAAGACGCACGGCATGGGCTTGGGCCTGGCCATGGTGAAACGGATGGTGGAGCAGGCGCACGGCACTGTGAGCTTCAGCACACAAGTGGGCGTGGGAACCACCTTCATCGTTACGCTTCCGCTGGGCAAGTAGCCGGATACATTTGCCGCCTACCACGGCACAATGGCTTTCACGAACCTTCTGATCGACGATGCGAATGGCGTACGCACCATTACCATCAACCGCCCCGACCAGCTCAACGCGCTGAACCGCGATACCATCGCCGAACTGGACCAAGCACTGAGCGCCGCCGACACCGACAAGAGCGTTCGTGTGCTGATCATCACCGGAAGCGGGCCTAAGGCTTTTGTTGCCGGTGCCGACATCAAGGAGTTCGCGCACTTCGCGGTGGAGGAAGGCAAGGCCCTGAGCGCCGATGGCCAGAAGAAGCTCTTCGATCATGTGGAGTACATGAGCAAGCCGGTGATCGCTGCGGTGAACGGCTTTGCGCTCGGTGGCGGACTGGAACTGGCAATGAGCTGTCATATCCGCGTGGCCAGCGACAACGCACGCATGGGCCTGCCGGAAGTCTCGCTCGGGGTGATCCCTGGCTATGGCGGCACACAACGTCTGGCTCGACTTGTCGGCAAGGGCAAGGCGATGGAGATGATCTTCACCGCTGGCATGATCAAAGCCGATGAAGCCCTGCAATGGGGATTGGTGAACTACGTTGTACCACAAGCCGAGCTATTGGCGAAGTGCAACGAGTTGGCTACCGCGATCATGAAAAACTCACCCACCGCATTGGCCGCCGCCATACGAGCGGTGAACGCCGGTTACGAACCAGGCGCCGATGGAATGAAGCGAGAGGTCGAGGAGTTCGGCAAGTGCTTCGGCACCGCGGACTTCAAGGAAGGTACGAGTGCGTTCATGGAGAAGAGGAAGGCGAATTTCACGGGGGCGTGAAGGCGGTTGTGAACATTGGACCCAACTTGGTTCCCTTTGTTTTTCGTGCCGTGATAAGCTGTTTGTTCGGAGCGATATTGTGCTGGGTCTTGCGCGTTACTCTCCCTGTACTGGATAGTGGCGCAGTCGCAATGCTTATCGTTCTCGTCCCACTCTGCTTACTGATGGTGATTCCTGCCATTAGAGGTTTTTTCAACTGGCCATATCGGGTCCGACTTAGCACAAGTGATCTTACAACCGTTACGCTTGTTGGCGGCCGTTCATCGACCGATGCTACGAGCATTAGGGCCATGCAGAAGACGCGCTATTGGCATGGCGGAAGGGATATGTTCAACGGACTGATTCTTCACCTGGCTCATGGTGGCCGCATCGTCTTGTCCGAAGGAAATCTCGAATCGATTGACGCGCTTCACACGGAGCTACTGAAGTTGGGTATTCCCGAACCAGCTCCTCGATGAGCACCCTCCGCAAACTCGCCGGGCAGACAGCCATCTATGGGCTGAGCAGCATTGTTGCACGCTTCCTCAACTTCTTGCTTACGCCGCTGTACACGAGCAAGGGCGTGTTCCCTCCGGAGGAGTTCGGCGTGATCACTTCACTCTATGCGTGGGCGGCCTTCATCGCAGTTGTGCTCTCCTTCGGGATGGAGACGACGTTCTTCCGCTTCGCGAATCGGCATTCCTCCCCTTCTCTTCCGGAGAAGGGGCCGGGGGATGAGGCCTCGTATGCGACAGCATTCTTCAGCGTCGCTGGTCTTTCGCTCTTCTTCGTGTTGATCTGTGCGATCTTTCCGAACGCGATCGCCAGCGGCATCCGCTATCCGGACCAGAGCAAGATGGTGCTGATGTTGGCCGTTGCCCTGGGCCTCGATGCGATGACCGCGTTGCCCTTGGCGCGCTTGCGCAAGGAAGGTCGTCCATGGCGGTTCGTGGCCGCGAACGTCTCGAGCATCGTCGTTACCGTGGTGCTTAGTCTCTTCTACTTCGCCTACGCCATGCCGAAGGTGAAAGCAGGCGAGAGCAATGCACTTATAGAGGCGGTGTACGATCCCGCTTTCGGTGTGGGCTATGTGTTCCTCATCAACCTCATCGCCAGTGGTGTGAAGTTCCTGATGCTGGTTCCGCAGTGGCCTTCGTTCAAGCAGTTCGATCGCTCACTGCTGAAACCGATGCTGGTGTTCGCCGCACCGCTCGCCATCGCGGGCCTCGCCGGCATGGTGAATGAAACCGCCGATCGCGCGGTGCTCAAGTATTTGCTTCCAGCCGATACCGCAGATGAGCAGATCGGCATCTACGGTGCATGCTACAAGCTGGCGATCCTCATCACGCTCTTCATCCAAGCTTTCCGCATGGGCGCCGAGCCCTTCTTCTTCAGCCATGCGAAAGAACCCAACAGCAAGGAGATGTTCGCGCGGATCATGAATGTGTTCGTGGCGGTGTGCATGAGCGCCTTCCTCTGCGTGATGCTCTTCCTTGACGTGTTCAAGTGGTTCATCCCGAACCCTGCGTATTGGGAAGGTCTGCGCGTGGTGCCGATCCTCATGATCGCAAACGTGTTCCTCGGCATCTATTACAACCAGAGCGTGTGGTACAAGCTCACCGACCGCACATACGCCGGTAGCACGATCAGCATTGTCGGGGCGGTGATCACGCTCGCGTTGCTCTTCGGCTTGATCCCCGCCATGGGGTACATGGGTGCCGCGTGGACCACATTCATCTGTTATGCGAGCATGGCCGTCATCAGCTACGTATGGGGGCAGCGGCACTTTGCAGTGCCGTACAACATCACACGCGTGCTGCTCTACATGGCAGGCGCGGTGGCGTTGTGGTGGGGCGTCTCGCTTCTCGACTCCGCTCGAAATGACACGCCGTTGTTGGACGCTCTCTCCTACGCGCTCAAAGGACTTGTGCTTGGCGCCTTCATGCTCTTGGCTTGGAAGTTGGAGCGGCCGCTCTCCCTGCGATAGTCGCGCCACTGCTTGGACCATTGCATCCACACACCCGTGTTGATGCGCCGCTGGTACAACATCCCCGGCCTTCGCACGTACTAAGGTTACTTTTCGCACCCTCATGAAAGGACGACCCCTTCTCTTTGCCGCTATGCTCGCGGGTTCCGCGGCATTTGCCCAATCCGATGCCGTGCCGTTCGCCATTGCACCCGATGATCCGGTGATGGAGCGCCTCGACGGCTTGGCCTTGCTCCCGTGGATGAAGAACGATCCCTTCACCACGGATGAGGCCTTGTTGAATGTGCATGGCTTTGCCGCTACCGATACGCCCAGATATGGGGATGATGCCTACCGGAGCCGCATTGCCGCGCTGGATGCGCGCACCCCCTTCAGCCTCACTTACAGGCCTGTGGTGAAGAATTACATCGAGTTGTATGCCGTGCGCAAACGTGAACAGACCGAACGCATGCTCGGACTTGCCCAGCAGTACTTCCCCATTTTCGAGGAAGCGCTGGACCGGCACGACATGCCCATGGAGCTGAAGTACTTGGCCGTGGTGGAAAGCGCCTTGTTCCCCGGCGCAAAAAGCCGCGCTGCGGCCGTGGGCCTGTGGCAATTCATGCAGCCCACCGGGAAGATGTACGGCTTGCACGTTGACAGCTACACGGACGAGCGTTGTGATGTTTATGAAAGCACGGATGCGGCGTGCCGTTACCTGAAAGACCTCCACGCCATTTTCGGCGATTGGGAATTGGCCCTTGCTGCCTACAACTGTGGGCCAGGCAACGTGAACAAGGCCATTCGGCGTGCTGGCGGCGCCAAGGACTACTGGGCCGTTTATGAGCACTTGCCGAGGGAGACGCGTGGCTATGTGCCGGCCTTTATCGCGGTGAACTACATCTTCAATCATGCGGCCGATCACAACCTGTATCCCATGGCGCCGAACTACTGTGCCTATGAACTGGATACGGTGAAGGTGTGCTACTCCGTGGAGTTCAAGTTGCTGAGCGCGGTACTGGGCATGAAGGAGGAAGACCTCCAACTGTTGAACCCGGTACACAAGCGCGGCATCATTGCCGATCCGATGCAACCCGTGACCTTGTACCTGCCCAACGACAAAGTGGGTGATTATATCGCGAACGAACAGGCACTGACCTACGCCTTCAAACCAGCTGCCCAGCCATCGGCTACACCGGTGCAGGAACAACTCGCACAAACGAAAAAATGGCATACGGTACGTCGTGGAGAGTCGCTCGGGACCATTGCCAAAAAACACCGGGTAAGCGTGGCTCAACTGCGCGATTGGAACAACCTGCGCGGAAGCACCATCAAGCCCGGGCAACGACTCGCCGTGCACACTGCATCCAAAGCTGAACCCACGGCTGAAGCAAAACCAGCCCCCGTGGAAAAAGCAACGGTTCCGCCCAAGGATGCCGAGTATATCTACCACGTGGTGCAACAAGGCGATACGCTCTGGGATATTGCTCGCCGCTATCCAGGTGCTACCGTGGACGAGATCAAGCGTTTGAACGGCGGGTTGAACAGCCAAGGGCTGCACCCCGGCAAGCGGATCAAGGTGGCCGTCCAGCAGGGCTGAGCCGGGACGGCTACCAACGCCAGTCTTTCTGCAATTTCAGTTTCTCCTCCAATCCATCGGCTTGGAGTTTTTCCCGCAAGGCATCGTCCTCGAAATGCCCCGGAAGGCTCTCGGCATTCGCTAATGCGAAGAGCAGCATTCCCGCAAAGCGCACGTTGTCGACCATTCGGCGTGGATCCACAAGATGTATGTCGTCGCAGCTACTGTGGTAGCACCCGTATACATGCCCACCGAGATCGCTCATGGGGGCGATCACCGGCACACCCTGCAACATGAACGGTTGGTGGTCGCTGTGAAGCCCGGCCCGTTGTTCCAGATCATTCTTGAAGGTGGTGTCAACCAAGGCGATGCCCTCGCCGATCCCGCGCACCAACTCTGTCCATCCCGCCGGACCCACAACGTTGAACCCAAAGGGGCCGCCGGTCATGTCCAAGTTGATCATGCACTTCACGTTCTCGAGTTCTCCGCTCTTGCGCAAGGCTTCGACATAAGCCGACGAGCCCAACAGACCTTGCTCCTCACCCATGAACATTACGAAACGGATCGTGCGCGCAGGTTTCAGGTCCAGTGCACGAAAGCAACGGGCCATGTCCATGATGGAAAATGAACCAAGTCCGTTGTCAGTGGCGCCACTGGCCAGATCCCAACAATCCAAGTGCCCACCAATGATGATCACTTCCTCCGGTTTGGTTGAGCCCTTGATCTCCGCGATGACGTTGCGCGCGGTAACGGCCGCGTTGCTGTTCGTCATGGCAAGATCAGCGGTGGCCATGCTATCGCGCGCCAAAACGGCGCGTAGCAGAGCGCCATCCTCGCTACTGATGCACGCGACCGGTATGGCGATCGGATGACCATCCACCGAGGCTGTTCCGGTGAGAAGGACATGCCCCTCAACATTGTTCACGAACAGAATGGATGCCGCACCGGCTGCAATGGCAAGGGCCGTCTTCTCACTCCGGTGAAGATTGTGCGAGCCTGGAGGGGCTTGCAAAAGCCCAAGATTCATGAGGGCGGTTCTGCCAAGTAAGGTCTTGCCCGCCTGGAGAAAATCGGTCGCAAGACCATTGCCCACATCCACCATTTGTGCTTTCACCCGCGACGAGTCAGGGGTATGTGCGAGCGCAACGGAATTCACGGCCCAGACACTGTCGTGGTCCACGATTGTCAAACTCACCGATCGCCGCTGCCACGCTTGGGCCGTAAAGGGGAAGTACGATACATGCTCAATACCGGCAACGCGGAAGAGGCTATCCGCAGCGCGTTCGGCCTTGGTACCGTTCACCGTGCCGGTCAGCCGATGGCCGATGTGCTCGGTGCTCCAGTACAACCATTGGTATCCCTTCGCGCCGGCTTTTGCCTCCTTGTCGATGGCCTCTCCGAACGGAAGTTGAGCCCTTGCTTCAACAGCAAGGTGTGAACAGATGGTTCCTATGGCAAGGATCCCAAGGATCCGCCTGCGGGTACTTTGCCTCGTGCACATGTTCACCGGTAAGCGTTGCGTTGTCTCGTCGGAACCAAGCGTTGGGGCCGAAAGTAGGCCTCGTTGCTCGGCAGCCGGGCGGCAACTGCGTGCACTGATCCTGGCGCTACCTCTATTGCTGTGCTCAACCGGACTACAGCGCGAACCGGAGAAGGATACCACCGCCATCGTGCAAGCGAGCTACATCTACAACATCGCGAAGCTCGTGGAGTGGAAAGATCCGGCCATGCGCAGCAACAATTTCATCATCGGCATCATCGGTGGCTCCAACCTGTACCAAGAGCTTATCAAGAAATACGCCACTAAGACCATCGGCAAACAACAGGTGGAAGTGCGGAAACTACTGGACCTCTCCGACGAGAAATGCCACATCCTTTTCGTTGGGAAGGACAACCTGACGCTGCTTCCTTCCATCTATAAGCGGTTGGCAGGCCAGCCGACCCTGTTGATCACCGAGTACCCCGACGCGCTGGAAGACGGGTCGATCGTGAACTTCACGGTCGTGGACAACACACTGAAATTCGAACTCGGCCTAGCGGAAGCCAAAAAGCACCGCCTCGAGGTTGGCGCCACGTTGAAACAACTTGCCCATAACGTGCTGGAATGATGCGCGTACTTTCCATAGTGGTCTTGGGCCTGTTGGTTCCGACGCTCGCAAGGGCGCAAGGCGCCGACCGCTTTGCCGAGGCCTTGCGGGTTTACCAAGAAGGTGACTTGTCAAAGGCGCGCGCGATCATAGACGATGTGGTGCAGCAAGACGGTTTCGTGCGCGACCCGGAAGCATGGCTGTTGCGGGGGTTCGTGTACAAGGATCTGTACAAAGCCGTTGCTGATGGGCCTGAGGGAGTTGGTCTGCGCAATGCGGCCCTGCATAGCCTGTACGAATGTGCCCGGCTCGACAGCGCGGGACTATACCGCGAGAATGCCACGCAAGCGTATGACTACCTCTCGAAGACGATGTACAACGATGCGGTGCGCGCGCTGAACAACATGAACGATGTGGCCGCCTTGGAGCGCTACGAAGAATACAAGCAGGCAGTGGCCCGAATGGGGCTGAAACACGACATGAACGCTCGGGACGTCGAATTCCTGAACGCCCTCGGAACGCTTTACACCAAGCGTCACAATCAATCCCGCGACAGCACCATTTGGTACGACCGGGCCATCCGCACGTACCAGCAGGTGCTCGCCATCGATTCATTGAACTACGGCGCCACCTACAATTTGGCCACGCTGTTTTACAACATGGGGGTCTACCGTATCCAGCAGATCAGCCCGGAGAACAGCATTCCCCAGCTCGAGGATATACAGCGTGTGAGCAAAGAGTATTTCCGATCAGCACTACCGTACATGCTAAAGGCGCATGACATGCGCGGCGGACGCCCTGAAACGCTACAGGGTCTTGAAGGCATACACTACAGTCTTCAGGACCTGGAAAAGGCCGAGCACTATCGCGTGCTGTACGAGCGCATAAAACAAGAAGGACCGAAGGACTGAGCCATGCGCATGCCCCGGCTCACTATTGGAAAGCGGATCGGGATGGGCTTCGGCCTGTTCATCTTTTTCGCGTTGGTGGTGGTGATCATCACGAACCGTGCACTGGATCGCAGCCGCACCATCAATGAACGGATCGAGGTCGTATACACCCCATCGGTGGATGCCCTGGTGCATTTGCGCAACGTTCTGGTGAACGCGCACATGCTGGTGAAGCACTGGGCCTTGGTGGAGAGCAAGGCCGAGGCGCCTGAGAAAACCGCCTTGATCACGCTGACGACGCAAGAATTGCCATCGCTGCTGGACCGGCTCGATACGTTGAGCGCGAATTGGAGCCCGGATGAGGTTGCCATGCTCAATACGACCACTTCGGAAATGAGCAAGCTCTTCGCGATGCACGACCGGATCAAGGAGATGCTGCCGAGCATGGAGAGCTACCAGGACGCTCTGGTATTCCTTGAGCGCAATGACATGGCGGAAGAAGGTGGGCCGCTCGATGAGCAGTTCAATGAGGTGCAGAAACACCTCGATGATCTGTTGGATCGTCAGGAGTCGCAACGGGCCGAACTGAGCAACAGCATGTTGCTCAGTTTTGATGATCTCAAATTCTTCGTGTTGTACTTGGGAATGGGGCTGGTGGCCGTGGGCACCTTCGTGGCATTCTTCATCGTTCGTGGCATCGTGCGGCCAGTACTGAAGCTGCGTTCCGTGTTGCTCGCCTTGGGCCGCGGGGTGTTCCCACGAACGCGCATGCAGGCCCGCAACGACGAGATCGGTGAAATGACGCATGCCCTTATGGGATTGATCGATGGGCTGCGACGTACCACGGACTTCAGTCATGCCGTTGCTGCAGGGAATTTCGGTGCTGCGTACGATCCGTTAAGCGAGGACGACGTTCTGGGCCACGCGCTCCTGAAAATGCGCGATGAACTCGGCCAACGCGAGCGCACACTGGAGCACAAAGTGAAGGAGCGCACCGAGGAGGTTGTCCGCCAGAAAGACGAAGTGGAACGCCAGAGCCGTAAGGTGGTGGAACTGTACAAGAATGTTACGGACAGCATCCGCTATGCAAAGCGATTACAGGAATCCATTCTCCCTCCTGATAAGCGTATCCGAGAGCTGGTGCCCGAGAGCTTCGTTCTGTACCGGCCAAAGGACATTGTCAGCGGTGACTTCTACTGGTTCGACAAAGTGGATGAGAAGGTGGTGTTCGCGGCGGTGGATTGCACCGGCCACGGCGTGCCGGGCGCATTCATGAGTTTAGTGGGCCACAACGGATTGAACCAAGCGATCAAAGAGCACGGCAATGTGCGCCCGAGCGAGGTGCTGAAGGACTTGAACCGCATTGCTTTCGAATCCCTGCACAAGGACCGGGATCAACAGATCGTTCGCGACGGCATGGACATGGCCCTTTGCGCGTATGATCCGGCGCGCATGGTACTTGAGTACGCCGGGGCTAACTGCCCCCTGTATATCGTGCGCAACGGCGACTTGCTCGAGTATTCACCGGATAAGATCCCCATCGGCGGGTTCGAACTGGAGGGAAAGACGTTCACAGATCACCGCATTCGATTGCAACGCGGCGATGTGGTGTACATCTTCAGCGATGGCTATCCCGACCAGTTCGGCGGGCCAAAGGGAAAGAAGTTCCTCTACCGACGCTTCCGCGAACTGCTGCTCAGCATCAGCGACCGGCCAATGGAAAGGCAGAAGGGAATGCTCGTGGAGGCCCTGAATGAATGGAAGGGCGCCCACGAACAAGTGGACGATATCCTAGTGATAGGAGTGCGAGCGGCGTAGCGCTGCCATCCTTGGGTGACGGATTCCTTTCGCCCCGCAACACCCAAGATCACTGGAACATCACCGGCACGCCGGCCACGGTGGTGCTCACCGGGTTCACGCACATTACAGGGATCATCGGTTCGTTGGTGATGATCTCTTGCTCGTTCGGCACTCCCAGCACGCCGAAGATGTTCTCTTGAGCGAGGTTCATTATGGCGATGAGATCGGCATCCACTTTCACAGCATACTTGATCACCCCCTTCACGAAATCAGAGCTGTCCTCTTCGGCGATCACCGCATCGTGCTCGATGCCTCGTTCGCTGAGGTACTGTTTGCTGAAGTTGATGTTCCGCACCAGTTGATTGTGCAGGAACTCATCGTCATCCTTGGGGGTGATCAAGTGAACCTTGCTCTGGAAATATTTGGCCATGTCGGCAACCAAGGTCAGCTTCTGACGGGTCTCCTTCTCAAGGTCCAAGGGCACCACGATATCACGGTACCCATCGGTCTTGATCATACGTTCCTGCACAACGATGAACGGTATTTTGCTGCTGGAAATAACCCGCAGCGCGCGGCTGCCGGTAATGAATTGCATGCCCCTCAGTCCGTGCGTGCCCATGATGATGAGCACAGCGTCGATCTCGGCCGCAGCATCGCCGATGTCATCGAAGATGCTCCCGATGCGCACCAGCCCCTCAACGTTCACCGCAGGATTCAATTTCTTGGCACGGTCGGTCTCGATCGCCAACTTCTTGCGCGCTTCTTCCGCTTCGGCCTGCTTGGGCACAACATGCAACAATCGCACTTCAGCACCGATCCGCTCCGCCAGTTTCATAGCATGCCCGATGGCACAGTCGGCAACCTTCGTGAAATCCGTGGGAACCAATATCCGCTTCGTTTTCGCGCTCATGTCTCGTGGTAGTTCTGTGGGTGGTCCCGATTTTCGGGGCCCGAAAGATAGGATCGGCGCACACTGGCAGCGGCTATGGCTTTCCGCCCGGTTGCCCGGTACCTTTCCGCCCCACTTCTATGCGCCACCTGCGCCGTTTCCTCTTCATTGGCTTACCCATTCTGGCTGTAGCACTATTGCTGCTATCATTTTTCGCCCCCTACCTGCTGAAACGGTACGTCGAAGACCACAGCCAGGAGTGGGTAGCCCGGAAGGTCACCATAGGGCACATCATCCTGAATCCCTTCACGGGCACATTCGGGATCACCGATCTCTCGTGCACGGAGCGGAACAGCGATGTACGCTTCATTTCGTGGCAGAAGGCTTCGGTGAGGTGGGATATGCTTGCTTGGTGGAACGACGACCATTGGCGTTTCCATACGATCGAAATGCGTTCGCCGTACGTGCGTGTATCGCAACAGGGTGACCGGTTCAACTTCACTGATCTGCTGGAACTCGGTAGCGATGAACAGCCGGACCCGAACGATACCACGGTCACACGCTTCGATCTGGAAGACATGCAGGTGACCAATGGCCAAGTGGATTACGACAGCGACCTGCTGAAGGCTCCGGTTAGCGCGCAGGCACTGAACGTGCTGTGCAACCGCATTAGTTCCAGCAGCGCCCGCATGGACTTCGACCTTGGTTTTACGTTGAGCACCGGCGGAACTGTGGACGGCGCGTTCACCATCGATACCAAGCAGGAGCGCTATGGTATCGATGCGGCTTTGAAGGCAGTATCGCTCGCTCCTACGCTTCCCTATCTGCAAGACCTCATGGATTGCAGCGAACTGGCCGGCACCATGGATCTTGACCTGATCCTATCGGACAGTTGGCGCGATACCAGCGCACTAGCCTTGCGCGCCGTGCTCGGTTTGCATGGTCTGGAACTGAAGGACCCGAGCGGCAAGCGCTTGGTCGGCCTAAAGAGCACCGGAGTAGTGTTGGACACGTTGACGGCGCGCGACAGCCGCTTCGAACTGCGTACCGTGGCCGTCGATGGCGCCTATGCACGCTACGAAATGTACAAGGACAGCACCGACAACTGGAGCCGGTTGTTGAAAGCGGCCTCGAACGATGTGGGCGCGGATAGTGCCGCAGCCGAGGCAAGCGAGAGCAACGTGTTCGTTCTACTCGCCGATTACATCAGTCTGCTCGCGAAAGAGTTCATTGCCAATGAATACACTGCGGACAGTCTGAGCTTCGTTGACGGCGTCGTCGATTTTACCGACCATACGCTCGGGCAGCCGTTCCATTACACGATCACGGAATTAGACATCCTAAGCACACGAGTGAACACCGCCGATAGTGCTGCAAAACTTACTTGCTCTGCGTTGCTCAACGGCTTTGGAAAGTTCAATGGGGCGCTGAGCATCGACCCGAAGACTTTCAAGGAATTCACCGCGCAACTGGGCGTGGAGCAGCTGGTGGTGCGCGACCTTGATCCATACCTGCAGTGGTACGCAGCACACCCTATCGAAGATGGCGTGCTGAGGTACACGGGCACAACAGTGGTACACGCCGGGCACATCGATTCGAAGAATGATATCCATATCGAGCGGATGAAGGTTGGCAAGAAGGTGGACGAACACGCCGCCGACATTACCGTGCTTCCATTGCGGTTGGGCGTGAGCCTGCTGAAAGACCGGCACGGTGTCATCGCACTGGACTTGCCCGTAAGTGGCGATATCAACGACCCCGAATTCAAGCCCTGGCCCATCATCTGGAAGGTGCTGAAGAACCTGCTGACCAAAGCCGTCAGCGCACCCGTGAACCTTGTGGCACGGGCTGTCGATGGTGTTGACCCGGCGGAACTGGAGTCCGTGCGGTTCACCCACATGCAAGTGTCCCCGGACAAGTCGCAGCGACGATCGCTCGATCAATTGGCGCAAGTGCTACAGGCGAAACCTGAGATCGGCGTTGCATTGGTGTCGCTCTTGGACGAACGCACCGAGATGCAGCGCATCGCCCTGTTCAACTCCAAGGCCCGGATGTTGTTCGGCGATGCCGGTCCGCGCACCACTCAGGACAGTCTTCAAGTTGAGAACACCTCATCGAGCGACAGTTCGTTCGTGCGCTTCCTCAACGAACGAACACCATCAACGAAGGGACTTTCCGAGACCGAACGAAGCCTTGCACTCCTGGGGAACGATATGGTGAAGACGCAGTGTGCCGTTATGGAGCGCGCACGGCAGGAAGGCGTGGTCAAGTATCTGCTCGAGCAAGGCATCCCCGCAGGGAATGTCACGATGCGACAGGGCACACTTGAGGAGATCGGCACGTTGAAGGGCGCCCCGGGCTATCGCTACATCTACACCGCAGCGCCTTAGGGCGCTTCGCGAACGGTGACGACCGAGAGCACCGCACCATCCTGTTCGACCCGTAAGACATACACACCGGGTGGCCCCATCGGCAACAACCAGTGTAGTGTCTCGGTAGTGGCTACTGTTTGTTGCACAACACGGCCGAGCGCGTCGATCAATTGGATCCGTGCGTTGCGGACCATCGGTCCCAAGGAGATCGTGAGTTCATCAGTGAACGGCGTTGGCCATGCTACGGGTCCGCCATTTGCGCCTACCTCCTCCAGCCCAACGAGTGTTTCCGCGATAGTGTGGCATACGTATGCGTAACACGTGTCCTGCATTCCATCCACGGCAGCCGTTAACATG
>CADECG010000038.1 GCA_902825795.1 uncultured Bacteroidota bacterium | reverse complement strand
GGCGTTGCAAGTACAAAGGCGTTCACTGCGCAGGTCACTGTGCTCGCGCTCATGGCCATGATGATCGGCCAGAAGAAGGGAACGTTGACCGGTAGCAAGTTCTACCGATTACTGAATGAGTTGGATGCCATCCCCGGCAAAGTGGAGAAGGTGCTCACGAGCGAGGCGCACGTGAAGTACATCGCCGATATCTACAAGAATGCCACCAACGCGCTCTACCTGGGTCGTGGTTTCTGTTTTCCGGTAGCACTGGAAGGGGCCTTGAAGCTGAAGGAGATCAGCTACATCCATGCAGAAGGCTATCCGGCCGCTGAAATGAAGCATGGCCCGATCGCCCTCATCGATGAGGAAATGCCGGTCTTCGTGATCGCCACCAAGGGCGCCAGCTATGAGAAAGTGGTGAGCAACATTCAGGAGGTGAAAGCCCGAAAGGGCAAGATCATCGCCATTGTTACCGAGGGTGATACGGTGGTGAAGGGCTTAGCCGATCATGTGATCGAGATCCCCGATGCGCCGGATTGCCTAGTGCCACTGCTGGCCTCCATTCCGTTGCAACTCATCAGCTACCACATTGCTGTAATGCGCGGCTGCAACGTGGATCAACCCCGGAACTTGGCGAAGTCGGTCACGGTGGAGTGACTTCGTCCGCCTCAGTGGGGGTCCACATGAATATGTTACTGTTGTTCCGGTAGGGTTGCAAGTCCTTCTTCAGCAGGATGTGGAACAGGTCGATCGCCGGTAGGACCCCGAATCCGCCACCTAACGTGAGCGTGTAGATGATGGGCACTTTGGGCCCTGTGCCCAAGTATAGCCGATGTCCACCGAAGGGTCCAAGGGCGACTGTCAAGGCAAGAGCCACGAGCCGTTCATTCTCCTCGATCGCGGCTTCCGAGCGTTCAAGGCTCGCCGCGAGGCTGTCCAAACGATCTTGCGATCGCTCCTCAGGTTGGCCAAGATGAAATGGACCGCCCGTGGATGCCTGCGCTATGCCATTGATCAAGAGCACACAAAGGATCAGTACTGGACGCATCGGGCTGAAAGTAAGCGGGCGGTCCCGATAGCTCGGAACCGCCCGCGATACAAAGACCCTCCTCGACTATTTGCTGGCAGCGTACCTGCGCTCAACCTCCTTCCAATTCACCACGTTCCACCATGCGGTTATGTAATCGGGTCGGCGGTTCTGGTAGTGCAAATAGTAGGCATGCTCCCAAACGTCCAGCCCGAGAATGGGTGTGCCACCGCAACCCGTTCCGGGCATCAGGGGGTTATCCTGATTGGGCGTACTGCAGATCTCCAGTTTACCACCCTTATGAACGCACAACCAAGCCCATCCACTACCGAACCGGGTTGCTCCAGCGGCAGCGAATTTTTCCTTGAAAGCATCGAAGGACCCGAATGCAGATACCAAAGCCGCGGAAAGATCACCAGAAGGTGCACCACCACCCGTTGGGCTCATAGCTTGCCAGAACTGGGTATGGTTGTAATGGCCCCCGCCGTTGTTCCGCAGTGCCATATTGGCCATGTCCATTCCCGTCATCAAGTCCTCGATGGACTTATCGGCCATCGGGTTTCCCTCAAGGGCCTTGTTGAGGTTGTTGACATAAGCAGCATGATGTTTTCCATGGTGAATACGCATAGTGGCCTCGTCAACATGGGGCTCTAGAGCATTGTGTGCATAGGGAAGTTCAGGGAGAGTATGGGCCATGATCAGTTGGATGTAAGGGCAATGTGAGCTGTGAAGTGCGAAAGATAGCCCCGCAGTTTTTTCGCGCGTCGTTGTTGGAAAGGTTAAAAGTTTACATTCGCGCTCACTTTCACCAAAAACAAGACAGGAGATGATCAGGAAGTTCGCAGTGCTCGCCGTTGTTGCGAGCCTCTTCGTTGCCTGCGGCAGCGGAAAAACCCCAGAGCAATTGGAAGCTGAACTGAAGGCTGCTGCCGACAGTGCTACCGCTGCAATGGAGCAATCGATGAAGGAGGCAGAAGCTAAGGCACAAGCTATCGCTGATAGCACAGCTGCTGCTGCTGCTGCAATGGTTGACACCGCCGCCGCTAAGGTGGAGGGCGCTGTTGCTCAATAAGGTTACAACGCATCCGAACGAACAAGGGGGTCCGCAAGGACCCCCTTCTCGTTTTCAATAGGGCATCGGCCTACTGGCTCATGCGGTCCACAGCAACCTCGAACAGGCTGTCGGCTTCGAGCGCAATGGGATAATAGCCCTCATTGCCCCAGATGTTGCGTGCAATGGCGGACTTCAGGCGTTGTGCGATGATCCGCTTGCTCCGTTGATAGTCATTCGGTCGAAGCACGATCCCTTGTCCGGTGGCATGTGCGACCAGCTCCCCGAGAAGTGCATCACTGATGGTGAAGGTCGAGCGGAACGCAGTCGGACCCATGGCCTCCAGTGACTGCCGCTTGCGGTCAGCGTGATCGAACGCGAACTGAGTCAGCGTTCCCGTGAAAACCAGTTCGCTCAAGTACCCGGATCCCTCGGCCGTATCGGCCGGAACGAATACATCAGGGACAATGCCGCCTCCACCGAACACCGTACGGCCGGACTTCGTAGTGAAAGTTTGCGCAGAGTCCACCTTGATGCTGTCCGCCGACAGTAATTCCCCATGCTCAATACGCCCGGCGTAGTCTTCCTCGTAATCGATCCCTTCACCGTACGGCTTTTGGATACTTCGTCCGCTTGGCGTGTAGTAGCGGGCAGTGGTCAGCCGCACGGCGCTGCTGTCCGGTAGTTGACGATGTTCTTGCACGAGTCCTTTACCGAAGGTCCTTCGTCCAATGATCATTCCACGATCATTGTCCTGGATGGCCCCTGCAACTATCTCGCTCGCACTGGCGCTTCCCTCGTCGATCAGCACGGCCAAGGGAATGTTCTCCAGCACACCCATGGATGTGGCCCGGTCCGTTTGCCTGGGATGATTGCGACCTTCCGTGTATACGATCGTTGCATCCTTCTGCAGGAATTCATCGGCCATATGTATGGCAGCCTCCAGATAGCCCCCGCCATTGCCGCGCAGGTCCAAGACCAACCGCTTCATGCCGAGCGCCAAGAGCTTCTCAGCGGCGTCGGCGAACTCCTCCGTGGTGGTTTTGGCGAAGCGTACCACTTTGATGTAGCCGGTTTCCTTGTCGGTCATCAGGGCAACGGCGACGCTATTGATGGGCACCTTTCCTCGTTTAACGACCACTTCGAACGGCTTCTTTTTCCCGTTCCGGAGCAGGCCGATCTTCACGGAACTTCCGCTCTCTCCGCGAAGGTTCGCCATCACATCCTCATTCGTTACGCCGACCCCGGCGAGGTTTTTCCCATTGGCACTGATGATGCGATCGCCGGCCAGTACGCCCAATGCCGCGCTCGGGCCACCCTCGACAGGAGCGATGACCACGATGGTATCGCGCTGTATGGTGAATTCCACGCCGATACCCTCGAAGCTCCCCTCCAATGGCTCAACTGCAGCGCGAAGATCCGCCGTGCTCAAGTAGTAACTGTGTGGATCGAGCCTTTGCAGCAAGTCCTGTATCACTTCATCCGTCAGGCGGTCCTTCTGCACACTGTCCACGTAATCCCGCTCGATCAGGTCGATCACTTGGCCGATCTTCTCGCTGGGTGTTGCGCGATGATCGAACATGGCCACCGCACTGAAGTTGCGCGGGCCTCCGCTGAAGTAACCGATCGCTAGCCCCGCGCCCAAGGCCAAAGCAAGCAGGAAGGGCATCAGCAAACTGAAAGTGGGACGACGTTCCTGCATGTTGCTACAACGTGTCGATACGTGTGATCCGCACACCGCCCCGCTCCAGGAAGTCGAGACCTGTCGGGTCCTTGTAGGCCGTCAAGTACACAAGCCGCTTGATCCCCGCTTGCAGGATCAACTTGCTGCACTCTTTGCACGGTGAATGGGTGAGGTACAATGTGGCATGGCGGGCATTGTTCGTGCTGCGCGCCACCTTCATGATCGCGTTGGCCTCGGCGTGCAGTACGTACCAATGGGTAAGCCCTTGCGCATCCTCGCAATCGTTCGGGAATCCGGTGGGCGTGCCATTGTATCCGTCGCTGATGATCATGCCGTCGTTGACGATCAGCGCGCCCACTTGTTTCCTGGTACAACGGCTCAGCTTAGCCCACTCAAGGGCCATGCGCAGGTATGCGGTGTCGTAGCGCTCCTGCTTCCGCTCATCGGCAAACACCAGATCATCTTTCTGCATTGGACCGATCGTACGTATTGGGCCGCACCATCACCTGATCACCCGATCACCTGATCATCCGATCCATTCAGTACCCAGGGCGGGACTCGAACCCGCACGATTGTTGAGATCACTGGTGTTTGAGACCAGCGCGTCTACCGATTCCGCCACCTGGGTAGGTGCCCCTCAGCTTAAGGGACGGCGAAAATAGGATCTACTTCGACAGCAGCGACCAGTTGAAGGAACGTTTGATGGTTCAACCGGGATCCTTCGCGGGATCCTGCTTCAGCAACCTGCACAGCGCGTCGTACTCCGCAGGCATCTTTTTCCTGAAGTCGGTGGTGCATTCGAAGAAGTACTCCACCGCACAGGCGAAGAACTCGGCTTCGTTGGTGCCGGCATAGCGACGGAAGAGCCGTGATTCCCCTGCCCGGATCATTTCGATCTCGGTCATGGCCAACCGGTTCCAATCGGCCAGAGCATTGGGGTCCAGGAAATCATCCTCCGCATTCGGGATCAGGTGCTCGAACCAGAGGGCGTGGGCCATCTCATGCAACGCCACGTTATGGGCGTCGTCCGGGTCGGCGTAGCCATGGAGGAAGTGCTTCCAACTGATCTTGATGATCCCTGCGCCGGGTATCACCGTCCCTTGGTGCAGGTCGTCGCTGCGAGGTGAACGGTACGCGTCCGGATACACTATGATGCGCGTGAAATGCATGAGCGCCAACTCCGGTAGGCGATAGAGCAATTGCGCCGCACTTGCGGAGATCATCACCCTCATCTCATCCGCCAGTTGCATACCCGCGCCCACCCATTCCTTGTCATTCATGAATGTGGTAACGCAGCGCACGAAGCGTTGCCGATCCTCCGGGCCAAGGCTTTCCATGAACGTCGAGTACTTGTGCAGCGTGGCCAACTGTTGTTGCGCAAGTCCCTTTCCGTGGCTACTGATCCCCAATAGGCCACCAAGCAACTTCACCGAAACGCGAATGAGCAGCACCGAGAAGACCGCACCAAGTACCAAGCCGACCGCCATTGGCATAGCGAGGTCTTCTTGTTGGGCGGAGAGCAGCATGAGGCAACGGCAATGTTAGCGAAGCACCGCCGCTAACTTTCGCGGCCCATGCCCGACACCGCAGCGATCGAACTCTACGACGGCCTCAACACGCGGCCCGCAACGTTCACTTGGCTCTCGCCCACACAATTGGAAGTGCGTGCAGGGAACGAGTCGCATACATGGAATGTGCTGGACAAGCAGTTCCATTGGGACAGCGGAGAACATCATTTGCGCTTGAGCCATGGCACGCGCGCGTTGATCGTGAAGGACTCCACCGCACAGCGCCTCATGGTGGCGCACCTGAAGCAGTATTCGCGCAGGCGCAGAACCGGCGGCGTAGCGCCCATCCTCTTCAGCCGCGCCGCCTTCTTGTTCCTCGTGATCGTGGGTGGACTTGTCGCGGCGTACATCTGGTTGATGCCCATCATCGCTGAGCAACTGGCACTGCGCTTACCGCGCTCGGTGGACGACCAGCTCGGTGAAGCCTCCTTCGACGCCATGGCCACATCCATGGCATTCGATACGGCTCGCTCAGTCGCCCTGCAACGTTTCGGCGATGCATTGGAGATCAGCAAGGACCATGTGCTGAAGTACCACGTTGTGAACGACGCTCAAGTGAACGCCTTCGCCATGCCCGGCGGGCACATCGTGGTGTACACCGGCCTGCTCGATGAGTTGGATACACCACGAGAGCTCGCAGGACTGCTGGCGCATGAGGGCACTCACGTGCAGGAGCGGCACAGCACGCGCAGCATGGTGCGGCAATTCGCGAGTTCATTCTTCCTGTCGCTGGTCGTTGGCGATGTGGGCGCATTGGGCGAGATCGCGGCGAACAAAGGCGATGAACTGCGCGGCTTGGATTACTCGCGCGATCTGGAACAAGCCGCCGACGATATCGGCATGCAGCGCATGCACGCCAATGGTGTTGATCCGCGCGGCATGATCGACCTGTTGGAAGAGTTGAAAGGCGCGCATGGTTCCACTGCGGAACCACCTGCCTTTCTCAGCAGCCATCCGCTCACGGATGAGCGCATCGCGAATGCCACTGCACGGGCATCAACGCTCGGTGTGCCTGCGCAAGCGAATACTCGGTTGGACGAACTCTTTGCTGCGCTCAGGAAGTGAACCGGCCGCTCACTTCGCTCCGTCGGTGAAGTGCTTCTTCTCTCTCGGCTTCGCGAATTTCTCGGTGTTGAACTGCTGGGAGGCATTGCGCGGAATGCTCAACGAGGTCCACTCATCACCAGCGAAGCTGCGCGCCAACAATACGATCTGGCCTACGTGGTACGCGTAGTGCGCAAGCTGGCGGTGTAAGGCATCCATCACGGTGTGTCCTTCATTGCGTATGTACACGGTGCACGACAAGTCAGCATCGGTCAGTGGTTCCACTGCCGAGAAGAAACACGCCCAACCGCTTTCCCAATCGGCTAGTAACGCTGCACGGTCCTGCCCCGGATCCACGAACTCGTTGTCGCGATCACGCCAGGGCTTCTCGCCGTCGCTCGTTAGGAAATCCGTGAAGCGCGAGCGCATGTTGCCCGCCATGTGCCGGACGATGATCGCAATGCTGTTCGCGTCGCTCGCGAGGACTTTGTGCAGGTCCTCGTCCTTCACCTGCGCGATGGCCTTATCGCCAAGTTGCTTGTAGTAGGTGAAGAGCTTGGAGAGTGATGCCAGTGTAGACATGCTTAGCATTCGATCGCAGGAGGGCGCCTCGCAACAGCCTTCCCTGTTAGTTGTGCGCGAGCTTCTCCAGCCGCTGTTTGTCAAGAATACGGATGTCCCGGCCCTTGGTATCGATGAGGCCCTCTTCCTTCAGATCGGTGAGGCAACGGATCAGCGATTCGGTGGCGGTGCCTACGATGCTGGCCAGATCCTCGCGACTGATCTGCACACCCAGACTCGCGTTCTGGTCTTCGGCATAGCGGCCGTGCACGCGCAAGAGCGCTTGGGCCACACGCTGGCGAACGCTGGCATACGCAAGCTGCAGCAAGTGCTGCTCGTTCTCTTTCACGTTGTGCGCGAGCATCTTGATGAATCGGATACTCACGTCGCGGTCCTTGTACAACAATGCGAGAAGGTCTTCGCGTGGTATCAACGCCACTTCGCAATCCTCCAAGGCCTCGGCGGTTTCCATGGCGCGGCCATTCTCCAACAGGCCCATGTACCCGATGAACTCGCCAGCGCCGTGTAGGCCGGTCACGAACTCCTTGCCATCGTTGTTGATCTTGAACGTGCGCACCTTGCCATGCACCATGTACGGCACTTGCCGTAGCTCATCGCCTTCGTGGAAGACCACTTCCTTCTTCGCGACTTTCCGCGTTTTGCGATCGCGTCCGATGTCCTTTAGCGCATCCACGCCGCGTGCTTGGTCCATGAACTGGTTGAGGCCCTCGAAGCCGTTGTCGAACCCCTTGCGGAAGAGCTCGCTGCGCTTCAGGCGGCCTTCGATCGCGTTGAGCAATTCGCTTTCCTCGAAAGGCTTGGTGAGGTAATCATCGGCGCCGAGTTCCATGCCCTTGCGCACCTCACCACGTTCGGCTTTCGCGCTCAGGAAAATGAACGGCACCTCGGCCGTGGCCGGGTTTCGTCCGAGCATGTGCAGCACCCCGTAGCCGTCCAGCTCGGGCATCATGATATCGCACAGCACCAGGTCCGGCGTTTCTTTTCGGGCCACCTCCACACCGCGCCGACCGTTCTCGGCTTTCAGCACGCGGTAGTCGGCGAGTTCCAGGATCTCAGCGGTATTCTCGCGCATGTCCGCGTCGTCCTCGATCAGCAGGATCGTTTTCATGGGGTCAAGTGTTGTGGTAGTTCGGCCGTGAAGACCGTGTTGCCGGGGGCACTGGTGAAGCGTATGGATCCACCCATCATCTCCAAGTAGCGTTTCACCAAATTCAAGCCGAGCCCGGTGCCTTGGATCGTGGTGGCGTTGCTACCACGGAAGAACCGCTCGAACAGGTGTTGTTGGTCTTCCTTCGGGATGCCGATGCCTTGGTCCTTCACTGTTATCGTGAGCCGACCCTTTGTGATCGTTGTGCGCAGCGCAACGCGCTTTCCCTCCGGTGAGTACTTCACGGCGTTCGTTACCAAGTTCGTTATCGCGTTGCTTAGCATTTGCCGATCAAGTATCACGCTTCGTTCGTCGCCTTCATGATCGAAGTCTATCGCCTGTCCGGTTTTGGCAAGGGCCTTCAGTTCCTCGATCAGTTCGATGCACAGATGCACGATATCCATTTCCACCGGTGTACAAACCACTTGGCCCTGCTCGATCCGTTCCAACGAAAGGAACTCATTGAGCATCGCCGTCATCTCGCGCACCTTCCCGCGGATCCGCGATACGTGCTTCTCCACCCGATCGTCGTTGGCCTGTTCCGTGTACCGGCCAATAAGGTCGACGCTGCTCATAATGGTGCTGAGCGGAGTGCGGAACTCGTGGCTTGCCATTGAAACGAAGCGGCTCTTCAGGGCGTGCAGTTCCTTCTCCTTCTCAAGTGCCGATCGCAAGCTGCGCTCCGCATCGCGCAGTTCAGTGGTACGCACCTCCACACGATCCTCCAGTTCCTGATTGGTGCGCTTCAACTCCTCTTCCGCCTTCCGCCGTAGTGTGATGTCCGTGACAAGTCCCATCACATACCGCTCGCCATCCATCTCGAAATGGTTCAAGCTCACCTCAACCGGGAAGACGCTGCCATCGCTGCGCTTGCCCCAGAGATCCATGCCAATGCCCATGGACCGCTGCACAGGCTTCTTGTCATACGCTGCGCGATGACCCGCATGGCGCGCACGTGCAGCGTCGGGCAAGAGGGTTTCCACCGTTGCGCCGATCAATGCGCCTTCATCGTATGCGAACATTTCGTTGAGCCGGGGGTTGTGCATGATGATGGCACCCTTCCCGTTCACCACTACCAATCCTTCAGCAGCCGTTGTGAATAGCAACGCGCACACCTGCGCGATGTCGACTTTCTCGAACGTTCCACCGGAGACTTTCGCCATGGTGGAAAGGTAGCCGGGCATATCGGTTGCCCCGCTCATCTTGGAGGTCCTACCGGTGCAATACTGCTGTACCCGGTGCCCTCCTCATATATCCGCCACTTGCTCATGGGCTTGGCGTAGAGGTTCAGGGTAACGGCCCTGTCGGGCCCCCGGTTCGTGAAGCGGTGGATCGAGGATCCGTCGGTGATCGGTTCATCGATGCCGGGGTTCAGATGGATCTCGCGGGCCAGTTTTATCCCGCCACCTTCCATGGGCGTGAAACGTTCCTCCACTACTTCCCCCATCACCGGGTGGATCCAAGCCATCTGGCTATCGTAGTCGTGTATGCTCGTGCGTTGGCCGGGCTCGTAGCAGATCACCAACAGCTCGAAGTCATCGTTGCGATTGATGCAGGTGCGGGTGTAGTGCCTGCTGTTCCAGCGGAAGTAGGGTTCCAGATCGTGGCTGGGAACGGCATAGCGGGCCAGTATGCTCGCGAACGCCTTCGGATCACGATGGCGGAGCAGTTCCTTTACGAGGTCGTGGATGGACGTGATGGGAATGGGAGGCATGATGACCCTGACGGCAATTGCGCTGTGGGCAAACGTATCGGGGTGTGCAAGCGGGCTTCCTGACAATTGTCAGTAGCGCGTGCGAGTTGTGTCATGGTTGCCGCTGCTGACCCAACTGTACTTCGTACCCCCAACGGACCCCGCCATGCCTGTGCTGACTTTCCATGTGGACAACCTGAAATGCGGCGGATGCGCGAACAGCATCCGCAAAGGGCTCGGTCAACTCCCGTTCGTTGGCACCGTGATCGTTGATCCCGATGCAGCCACCGTTACCGTAACGCAGAACGGTACCGGAACGCGGGATGAGATCGCTGCCGCGCTCAACGATCTCGGTTACCCCGAGAGCGGAACCGGCGGCTTCGCGCAGAAGGCGAAGTCATATATCAGTTGCGCTGTTGGGCGCTTCCAAGGAGAGGATTGAACGATCGCGCGCCGACCCGGGAAGCAACGATGGCGAGTGACGATCGTCGTGCTGGTAACTGATGTTCATCAGGGTCGGGGCTGTCGTAGCACGATAGCCTTGCATGAAAGAGCCGAAAATCATGACACGCATCGTCATCCCCACCGATTTCAGCGCCAATGCCATGCATGCTGCTACATACGCAACGCAGCTCTTCGGTATTGAGGACGCAACGTATGTTCTTGTGCATTCCCATTTCGATCCCGGGGTGGGCAGCCCTCTCGCACCATTCCAGTTACCGGAGTTGATCAAAGCTGCGGAAGAAGGTTTGTCCACCGTGGCCAAGCAGTTCGTTCAACGTACGGGTGCGCGCTCCGTTGAGCAGCACGTTCTCTATGGCGCACTCGCACCAGCGCTCAACGAATTCATGAACGAGAAAAAGACCGACTTGGTTGTGATGGGCAAGCGGGGTAGCACCGGTTCCGCATTGTTCGGTAGCAACACCACCGATGTGTTGAAAACCAGTCGCGTGCCCGTACTGGCCGTTCCCGAGAAGGCGCCGCTGCGCCCGTTGAAGAAGATCCTATTGGCCGACGACCACGATGAGGTACTGCCGGAAAGCTTGCAAATGCTGCGCACCATCGCGTTGCGTCACAAAGCTGAGATCATCGTCAGCCACATGCCGGTCGGTATCACCGAAGGCGAGGACCATTGGAGCAATGGGCTCTACGCACTGGCCCTGAAAGGGATCCCGCACAGTTTTCTGGAAGGGTATGGGCAAGATGTTGTGGACGGCATCGAGCGCACCGCGCACAAGCGCGGCGCCAACATGGTAGCCGTGCTGCACAGGCACCGAGGCTTGCTGGACCGCATTCTGCACACCAGTACAGCGAAGGAGCTCGCATTGGAATTGGACATGCCGCTGCTCGTACTGGAGCAGAAGGGTTAAGCCGGGTCACCGGACCGGCTAGCGCAGCCTACCCGTTGGTCCAAGGGCCACCGTCGGTTGCGTTGAAGCCATGTCCCTTATCACGCCTTCTTCTTCTCCTCCCGCGTACTGAAGCCGAATGGCGCGTACAGCGGGCAGAAGCTCATGAAGCTGGTGAGGACGAAAACGGCGGCAAGCACCATCAGCACGATGCCGAGCGTACCCGTGATCGTTCCGGTGAAGTATAGAATGGCAACGATAGCGGCAACGATCAAGCGGATCACGCGGTCCGCACCTCCCATGTTCGGTTTCATTCTCCAGTTGTTTGTCCGAAGGTGAATGTTGCCGACCAGCGGGGAAGTGACGATCGTCACTGAATGGCCATTACATGCGCTTCGTCAACCACCGCATGAACTCCTCCTTCAGCTCCCGGTAGAGCTTCTCGAAGGTGGCCATCTCATCGCGGTGACCGGTATGGTCGGCGAACAAGCGATGATCCACGGCGATCGGATGATCACGCACTTCCTTCTCAAGGGCGTTCTCGTGCTGCTTCAGTTCGTGACGCAGTTCGTCGATCACTTCGCGTTGGCGGATGTATTGGTTCTGGAAGTGTTCCAGCTCGGCCATCACCTCGCCGGTCGAATTCTGTTTGGCGATGTCCTCCATGCGGTGTTCCAAGATGGTGATCTCTTCCTTGCAGAAGGCGAGCGTGTTCAACCACAGCTTGTGATCGTTGTGGAGGTCGCTGATGTGCACGCGTTTCTCTGTCGTGGTGGTCATGGTCGGTTCGGTTTGGTACTGTGAAGGTGGTTTACTTCCGGTCAATGGCAAGCCGTGACTTGCCCCGGCTCTGTTGTGGGATGCGGGCTTACCATGGGGATGCCCAATTCGAGGCCGCGCAGGATCATCAACACGGCCAGGGCGGATACAAGCACGGGTGAAGCTTTGCGCAACAGCGCGCGCGCCGGGGTGCCGATCATGCTGCCCGACATCCGCAAGCCGATCAACGCCGGCAGCGTACCCAGGCCGAACAGCACCATGAAGAGAGCGCCGTACGGCATGGTGCCCATCGTCGCAGCACCGATAGCAGCCGCGTAGACCAGTCCGCAGGGCAGCAGGCCGTTCAGCGCGCCCGTGAAGAACAGTGCTTCCGGTGCCGTGCGCTTCAGGTTGCGCGCCAACATCCCGCGTAGCCTGCCGATCAACAACGTAAGGCGACCGGTGGGACTCCAGCGCTCAAGCAGTCCGGGTACGATCACCGACAACAGCAGCACCGCACCGGCGATGATGGAGACGCTTTGTTGAAGTCCCGCCAGTCGCAGACCCGAACCGAACGCGCCGAACAGCGCACCCAGGAAGGCGTATGTGGAAACACGCCCGCCGTTGAGGATCAATGTGCTCATCATGCGTGCGCGCCAACCATTGCCAGGGCTGGGCACTGCAAGCGCGATCGGTCCGCACATGCCGATGCAATGTGCGCTGCCCGCCGCTCCGAGCACGAAGGCCGTGGCGAGCATGGCGTTCATGGCACTACCAGCTTTTCCTCCGTGTAGTAGGCGATCCCATTGGCCGACCACTCCAACAGGGCGTTGTAGCGACCCGCGACAAGTCCGGGAGCAATGGCATCGAAGATCCCGGTCGTGTCGGCGGCAACGATCACCTGCCGGTCGGCCAACGGATCGTTCGGCCGGAGCAACGTGAGCACGCCGGTGATCGAGCCACTATGCGCCTCGGGTGGGAACGTGATGCGCACACCTTGCGCACTGGGCACCATGGACACGTTCGCGGAGAGGGCGTTCGCCCGTTCGGTGTTGTTGATGCGCTGCTGGTACTTCAGCTCCTGCTCGTAGTACCGTTCGGTCACGAGCGGCTCCGGATTCTGTATGGACTTCACCACCAGCCAAGTCATCAATCCGCCGAAGGTGATCAGTGTGAGTACGAGTCCTTTTCCCCAGTTCATGGTCGTATCGGGTTGATGGGTCCTACGAATGACGTGCTGACTTTCTCCAGCAGTTTTTCTCCGGTGTACACACCGATCACCACCTTGGTCTTCATGCCTTGCAACTGATGCTTCGGCAGGATGATGAACATCTCCGCTTGCCCCAGTTCGCCGGCCTTCAGGTCCATGGCTTTGCCGATCAGCTTGATCTCGCCGTCCACGTTCATCAACTCCAAATGCACGGGCAGGTCGTGGTGCGTTTTGTTCACCGACTTGATCGCGTACAGGTTGCTGATGCGGCCGTCGGGTTGCGTTTGAAAGAGCATGCCGGGTGTGCGCAGCACGGTGGTCTCGGTATCGGTGCGCAGGATGATCAGTGTTGCGAGCACCCCGACCAACGCAGCGAGCACCACCGTGTAGGCCTTCATGCGCGTGTTGAAGTGGAAGGTCTTCTTCTCGGCCACTTCATCCTCGCTGGCATAGCGGATCAGTCCGGTCGGCAGATCCACGCTGCGCATGATGTGATCGCACGCATCGATGCACGCGGTGCAGTTCACGCATTCGAGTTGCGTTCCATTGCGGATGTCGATGCCCGTGGGGCACACATGCACACAGGCTTTGCAATCGATGCAATCGCCTTTGCCTACCGTGCTGCGTTCCTCGCCCTTACGGAACAAGCCACGCGCTTCGCCGCGCACATGATCGTATGCGATCACGATGCTCTTGCGGTCGAGCAGCACGCCCTGCAAGCGGCCGTATGGGCAAACCGTTGTGCAGGCTTGCTCCCGGAAGAAGGCGAAGTTGCCGTAGAAGACCCCACTGAAAATGGTCATGGCGATCAAGCCTCCCGTATGCTTCGCCGATGGGTCGCGCATGATGTGCAGCAGTTCGTCGCTGCCGATGATGTACGCGAGGAAGGTGTTGCCGATGAGGAAGCTGATACCGAAGAAGGCCGCATGCTTCAGCGTTTTCTTCCACAGCTTGTCGGTGGACATTGGCCCGTTGTTCAGGGCCTGTTGCTGTTTCCAGTCGCCTTCAATGGCATACTCGATGCGGCGGAACACGTGCTCCATGAACACGGTCTGCGGACAAGCCCAACCGCAGCACAACCGCCCGAACGCGACGGTGAACAATGCAACGAAAATGATGAAGGTGATGAAGCCGATCACGAAGATCAGGAAGTCCTGCGGCCAGAACACCTGGCCGAAGAACACGAAGCGGCGCTCGAGGATATTGATCATCAGCACCGGCTCCCCGTTGATGCGCAGGAACGGCACCACGAACAACAGCACCAACAACGAATAGCCGAACCATTGCCGCCAACGCGTGAACTTGCCGTTAGGCTTCTTCGGGTACACCCACACCCGCTTACCGCGCTTATCGACCGTGCTGATCGAGTCCCGGTAGCTCTCGTCCTTCGTTGATCCCTTCTTGGCGAAAGCGTCGCGCTGGATATGGGCTGGTTGTGCGATCATTTCACTTCGCCGCCATCCGCGTCGTATCCACGGAAGCAGCGAGACTATCCACGGTGTTGGCTGTACTGTCCGAAGACAAAGGTTCTGTCCAGAGATCGCCCTGGGGCGGCTTCTGCGTGGCGGTACCGGTGCCTTGCAAACTGAGGATGTAGCTTGACAACGAAGCCATTTCGGCCGGTTTCAGTTGCGACTTCCAACTGATCATGCCCTTCTCCTGCACACCGTACTTGATCGTGTAGAAGATGTTCTTCACGCCGCCGCCATGGATCCAGTAAGCGTCGGTGAGGTTGGGGCCAACGGAAGTCTCGGAACCCGCGCCATCGGCACCGTGGCAGGGCGTGCAGTATTGCGTGAAGATGTTGCGGCCAGCGGCCAATGTGCCGGGATCGGTGGACGCCGTTACCGTGTTTTCGTCCACACTGGCACCCAGTTTCGCAGTGTATGCCGCGATGTCCAGCTTGGCTTGTTCCATGCTGTTGGCGTATTCGGTCTTCTGATCCGGCAGGAAGCCCATCACGGTGCCCGCCAAGTAGAACACGCTCCAAATGATCGAGCCGTAGAACAGCCACACCCACCACGGCGGCAGCACGTTGTCCAATTCGCGAATACCATCGTACTCGTGGTGCATCAGGATGTCCTCTTCCTTCTCCACCTCCACTTGGCGTGTGAGCCGTTTCGTCAACCGCTCCACCCATGTCGGCCCGTCGTTCAGTGGAAGTTCAACGGATGTTTTTTCAACGCCGGTGGTGGCCGCGATCAGTCCACGCAGCAGAACGATCTGCACCACGACGATCACGAAAAGCAGTGCATTGGTGGCAGCCAGCAACCAGAACAGGTGGTAGTTGCTGATCGTGCCCCCCTCGCCTTTGTAGGCCTGCGCACTGGCTTGCAGTGAGAACAGGAACAGGAACGGAAGCAGGACCGCGGCTCGACTGTTCCGCTGCGCGAAACGTTTTGCCCATGCGCCCGCGCCGCCCATGGTGCGCATGATGCCGGTGAGCGCAAGAATGAAGATCACCTGTACCACGGCCAACGCGATCATGGCGTAGTTCAAGCTGTTGTCCACTTGGAAGGCCGGGTTGTTCGTGGAGGCTACCGGTGCCTCCTGTGCCAGCAGTGGCATGGCCGCTCCGGCGGTGAGCACAAGCGCGAGTACCCGTGAGGCGAGTGATGGGCCGGTGGACTTGGTGACCGTTGTGGGTTCCGGGCGATCTTCCGCGAGTGGCAAAGCGGACATGCGTGCGATGTGAGCGCTGCTCACCTTGCGGATCCAGAGCAGCATGGCCAGAAAGAAGCCGAAGAAGAGCAAGAACGAGATCACGGGATAGATGCCGATGCCCGAGATCGTATCCAAATGGTGTTT
Organism: uncultured Bacteroidota bacterium; assembly: GCA_902825795.1. Classification (GTDB taxonomy): domain Bacteria; phylum Bacteroidota; class Bacteroidia; order Flavobacteriales_F; family PHOS-HE28; genus PHOS-HE28. The sequence goes on along the minus strand of CADECG010000038.1, from coordinate 12,338 downwards.
GATGAACTTCAGCATCGTGGATCAGGGTTGTGTGTTGGCAACGACCGGGGCTTTTGCCTTGATGTCGGTACCCACGCGTTGCAGGTAGGCGATCACAGCGATGATCTCGCGGTCGCTCATGGCGTCGATGCCCACCTTCTTCAGGTCGGCAACGATCACCGCGCTTTGCGCGCTCAGGTCGGCGTTGGCCATTGCAGGGAAATCCTTCGCGTAGGGTACGCCCAGCGTGCGCATCGCTTCGATCTTCTTCACCGTTGTGGTGGTGTCGAGGGCGTCCTCGAACAGGTGCCCGTATGCGGGCATCAGCGAACCGGGGCTCATGCTCGTGGGGTCCCACATATGGTAGTAGTGCCAGCTATTGGGGTACTTGCCACCAACACGCAACAGGTCGGGACCGGTGCGTTTGCTGCCCCATTGGAACGGGTGGTCGTACACGAACTCACCGGCTTTGGCATACTCGCCGTAGCGCTCGGTCTCGCTGCGGAAGGGGCGTACCATCTGGCTGTGGCAGGTGTAGCAACCCTCGCGCACATAGATGTCGCGCCCGTGCAGCTCCAACGGCGTGTAAGGCAGCACGCTCGCGATCGTGGGCACGTTGCTCTTCACCAGGAAGGTGGGTACGATCTCCAATACGCCACCGATGCCCACCACCACCAAGCTCAGGATCAGCATCTGTATCGGGCGACGCTCGATCCAACGGTGCCAGTGGCCGCCGTCGTTCGCAACGGCCAGCTTCTCCATGGCCGGTGCTTCGGCCTCCTCGTTCGCGATCAGGCTTCCGGCGCGCACCGTCTTCCACACGTTGTAGATCATGATGAAGACGCCAACGATGTAGATGCTACCGCCCAGTGCGCGCAGCCAATAGGCGTACTTGATCTCGAGCAACGTATCGAGGAAGTTCTTGTACACCAGGAACCCGTCGGGTGTGAACTGCTTCCACATCATGCTTTGGAAGAACCCGGCGAAGTAGAGCGGCACCGCATAGAAGATGATGCCCAGCGTGCCCAGCCAGAAGTGCACGTTCGCGAGCTTCTTCGAGAAGAGCTGCGTGCCGTACAAGCGTGGCACCAACCAGTAGATCATGCCGAAGGCCATGAAGCCGTTCCAGCCGATGCCGCCGATGTGCACATGCGCCACGATCCAATCCGTGTAGTGCGCGATCGCGTTGATCGACTTCAGACTGAGCAGCGGACCTTCCAGCGTGGCCATGCCGTAACACGTCACGGCCACTACGAAGAACTTCAGCACGGCATCCTCGCGCACACGGTCCCACGCACCACGCAGGGTGAGCAACCCGTTGAGCATGCCACCCCAACTCGGCGCAATGAGCATGATGCTGAACACCGTACCGAGACTTTGCGCCCAGTCGGGCAATGCGCTGTAGAGCAAGTGGTGCGGGCCCGCCCAGATGTACAGGAAGATGAGCGCCCAGAAGTGGATGATGCTGAGTTTGTAGCTGTACACCGGCCGGTTCGCGGCCTTCGGCAGGAAGTAGTACATCAACCCCAGGTAGGGCGTGGTGAGGAAGAAGGCCACCGCGTTGTGGCCGTACCACCACTGCACCAACGCATCCTGAACACCCGCATACCAGCTATAGCTTTTCGTCAACGAGATCGGCAGCTCGATGCTGTTCACGATGTGCAGCATGGCCACCGTTACCCACGTAGCGATGTAGAACCAGATAGCGACATACAAGTGGCGCTCCCGACGTTTCAAGATGGTGCCGAACATGTTGATGCCGAACACCACCCACACCAGCGTAATGGCGATATCGATCGGCCATTCGAGCTCCGCGTACTCCTTGCCGGTGGTCATGCCCAGCGGCAGGGTGATTGCGGCCGCTACGATGATCAATTGCCAACCCCAGAAGTGAATGTTGCCCAGCAGGTCGCTGTACATGCGCGTCTTCAACAGACGCTGCAGGCTGTAGTAGACCCCGGCGAAAATGCCGTTGCCCACGAAGGCGAAGATCACCGCGTTGGTGTGCAGCGGACGCAGCCGCCCGAACGAGAACCAGGCGGCCATGTTGAAGTCGGGGATCACCAACTGCAGCGCGGCGATAAGGCCCACCAGCATGCCCACAACACCCCATAGGATGGTGACGAACAGGAAGTTCTTGACGATGCGGTTGTCGTACTGGAAACGCTCGATCATCGGGTCATTGGATTGTTGACCTCTCCGCCGGGGAGAGGCAGGGGTGTTGCTTCGTCGTGCAGGATGCGCACGGCCGGTGAGCGGTCGTCGTCGAACTGCCCCCGTTTCACGGCCCACACGAATGCCGCGAGGAACAACCCTGCGACCAGTGTGCTGGCGGTGATCAAGAGGAAGATGACGCTCATCAGTTCCGTGGCTTCACGGGCCGAAAATCCAGCGGCGTGGAAAGTCGCGGACTGAGGGTGGTCAGCGGGAAGGATGACTTCTGTCAGGTTCCGGTGGATGCGTGGGGATCGCACCCAACGACAAAGGCGCCCTTGCGGACGCCCTTGCCGACTTTCACCAAGCTCCGGTCATGCGCGGAGCTATTGGTGGAACGGATACTCACTGGACCGGTGAGGGAGGCAACAGCACTTTGTCGATCACGCAAACCAAGCCATTGCTGCTGGGGACCGTGGCTACGATGTTCGCATCGTTGATCATCACCTTGCCATCCTTCACGCTGAATTTCACGTTGCTGCCGTTCACCATGCCAAGCGATTGCCCGTCGCGCAAGGCCTCGGGCTTGAAGACCCCTACGGCGACATGATACTGCAGGATGTCCTGCAGATCACTCTTCTTCTCGGGCTTCAACAGGCCATCAACGGTACCTGCGGGCAACGCATCGAAGGCGGCGTTGGTCGGCGCGAAAACCGTGAACGGGCCAGCGTTGCTGAGCACATCCACCAGTTCGGCGGCCTTCACAGCGGCAACGAGCGTGGTATGATCCGGCGAGCCGACCGCTACACCCACAACGTTCTTCTGCGATAGGTCGTCCTTCACGGTGCTTTGCCCACCACCGGTCGGGGCGGCAGCAACAGTAGTGGACCCGCTAGGAGTTGGTGTGCCGCACGAAGCGAAGAGCAATGCGGCCAGCGCGGTGAATGCGGAAAAGGAGAGCTTGATGTAGCGCATGTTGTGGTTGTTCTGACGGCCGCAAGCTGCCAGTGTCACACGCGAGCCTACCTGACGACCATCAGCAGCAGGACTGATCCTTGACAGGCTCAAAGATCCTTGCTGGCGAACGCGCTTACTGCCCGCCATGATGGTAATGCCACCCACAAGATCAATGCGCACAACGCGACGAGCATGCCGCCGACGCTTCCGAAAAACTGCTGGTACACGGCTCCTGTGTATCCAAGTAGGGCGGCGAGGTCGATCTTCAACATCACCAGGATGCGCGCCAGATCGATCGGGTTGAAGGCGGCGAGAGGAACAATGACCGGTTCAATGGGCCGATCGCTGAAGGCGAACATGATCCACAGCAAGAGGGCGTCGTACACGAGAACCATCAGCACCCATGTTACCAAGCCGATGCCAACACCCCGCGCCCGGTCCCGGTTCTTCACAGCGATCCAGCCACCGATCGCGGTGAAAACCGCTGTCAGTGCCGCCCCGGTCAGGAGCAAGGTCCAGCCAGCGGCGCTTGGTGCGAAGACCAGAACAGGCATGCCTATCCCGACCAGGAAGGCGATCAGCATCGCGATGGTGATGGCCAGCAATTGCGCGAGCACGATGTTCCGGCGGCCCAGCGGCTGCACAGCCAGCAGCACGGTGAACTCGTATTGGTTGTAGAAGTAGATGATGGTGAAGACGAGGGCCAACAACGGCACCAAAGCGAGCACGACCTGTGTCAAACTGATGAGCGCCTTCGTAGGGTCACCTTCAAGCATGAACAGGCCGATGGAGACCAACAACAGTAGCGTCGCGTAGCCGATAGCGAAGCGGTTCCGCGCCAGGTCGATCAAGGTGTACTTACACACTTTCAACATGTGCGGGGGGTAGTTGGGCGAGATACTTCGGCAGGGCTTTGGACAAGCTGGTCTCGCGAGTGATATCGAGGATGGTCTCGGGCGCGAGCAGCACACGCAGGCGGCCGTCCTGCAGGTAGGCCAACCGGTCGCCGAGCTGTTGCACCTCTTCCATGATGTGCGATGTGATCAACACCGTCGTCCCATTTCTTCGTGCCTCCGTTACCGCGTCGAGCAGCGTACGAGCGCTCAGCGGGTCAAGCCCAGCCGTCGGTTCATCCAGCACAAGCACCGTTGGCCGATAGCGGAAGGCCAGCACCGCGCTCACCTTCTGCCGCATGCCTCCACTGAGCGCTCCGATGCGCTTGTCCAGCAGGGCATCCACTCCCAGCGCCTCGATCAAACGATCATCCGTGCTGCCCGAGGGTGCATCGCGGATGTCGTTCATCATGCGAAGGAGTTGATCGACAGTGAGCTCGCGGGGGAATTCCGCCAGTTGGGGCATATAGCCGATGGCTTTCCTGTACTGTGGATCAGCCCCCACCTCCATCCCGTTCACGTGTATCGCTCCTTCCGTGGCGCGCACCAAGCCGAGCAGGCATTTGATCAACGTGGTTTTGCCCGAACCATTGGGACCGATCACCATGACCACTTCACCCGGCGCGAAAAACGCATTGACGCCGCGCAGTGCCCATTGCTTGCCGTAGCGTTTGCCCACACCTTCGAACGTCACCCTATCCATGGGGAGGGCGCATCAAGGGTGAAAGATCCTCCAACGACTTCGGCGTAAGCGAGGGCAACAGACGTTCGCTCTCATCGAGCAGTTGCACCATGAGGCTTCGGGACAACACCATCGCGTATGGCATGCGCTCCGTTACCAAGGCGAACAGCCCGAAGGGCCGGTAGGGCACATCGCCATGGCCATCACGATCAAGGTCATAGCCTCGATACCGGTCCCAATAGTTGCGCTTCAGAAGGCTCAGCACCAGATCGCCGTTGGTGGTGACATCGAAGGTGTTGCCGGTGAACGTATTGCTCTCGAACACCGCGTCGGTACTGTTGGCAAAGAGCCGAACCGCCCAACCGTTGTTGCTGAACCTGTTCGCATGGACCGCCGCCCGGTTGCAGCCGTCCATCAGTATGCCTACCGTGTTGTCGGCAAAGATGTTGCGCTCGATCCGTGAGTCGTTGATCTCCTTCAGCAGCAGGCCATACGCACTGGCCCCGCAGTTCCGCAGGAAGCGATTGTCGGTCATCACCACGTCATGCGTGAACATCACGGCCACGCCTGCGCCGTTATCATGGAAGAGATTATGCGTGTAGCTATCGCGGTGGCTGAACATGAAGTGCAGACCGTACCGCATGTTGAATGCCGTGGTATCCCGCGTGATGTGCGAGTCGGTGACGAACTCCAGATAGATGCCGTCGCGGTGGTGCTCCACCCGATTGCCGGTGATGGTCACGTTCGCGCACTTCCACAGGTGTATACCGTTCGCTCTGCTGTTCTCATCCGTGGCGGGATCGCCGATCACTTGGTTCCCCTCCACACGGGCACGGTCCACGCTGCTCAGATAGATGCCGAAGAAACTGTCCTCAACGCGGTTGTTCCGGATCGTAACATCGGTAACGCTGATGCACTTGATCGCGGCGTTGTCGTTCAGGTTGCTGATGGCGGTGCCGCGGACCACGAACCCAGTGATGGTGACATGCGGAGCTTTCACCACCACTACTTCGCCCGCGCCCTCTCCATCAATGATGGGCCACCCTTCTCCCAGGAGCACCACGGAACGCTCCAGGGTGATGGTGCCTTCGCGATAATGCCCGGACTTCACCACTACCGTATCGCAGTCGGCGGTCAATGCAAGGGCCTCCTTGATGGTGCGCGTTGCTTGGGGGCCGACAATACACTTACGCGCGTGCGCTGCGATCTGCGTCGCAAGCAGGATCACGATCAATGCGCGGGTCCTCATCGCTATTCGGTCAACTGTTTGCGCGCTTGCGACCAGTCGAGCAACTCGCCACCGACCAGACCAACGGAAGCGGTGCGGTCGGCTTCGGATGCATACGCGGCCACGTTACCGTTCATGGGGCTATGAAGGTCCGGTGAGTGCAGGTAGTAGGCTCTCGTCGCATCGAGGAGTGCACCCGGATGCGCGTGATCGCAGACCCAATACGCCGCCACCTGAGCCTCTGCCACTCGCCCTTCAGCAGTGTATTGCACCATGCATTCCGGTGAGTCGAACGTGTAGGTACGACCCTTCGCGGTTGTTAGCACTGCGGCGAACTGTCTATCCATCACGTTCATCCGGCAGAATTCACATTCAACTTGTCCGAAGGCTATGTCCGGCTTTCCTGAGTTGCCACAAGAGGTTAACAAGAGCAATGTGCCCAATGCAGTAACGACAGGTATAGCATGGGTTGCGGCCTTTGTTGAAGTTCTGCCGCCCTTCGGCCAGCGCCACTCAACGAACCAGATGATGCAGGCCAACGAGATCACACCGAAGAGCACCCAACCTCCAGTATCCGGCAACGACCATGCGTCGAAATTCAAGAGCTTCTTGTGGCCGAAGAGCGGTGGTTGGTAGGCCATTCCTTCCACCTTGATGGCAGCATGGGGATCCAGGTCGTGCCCATACTTGTAGCCCCATGCGTACATGTCCCACATCGCCCAGATCACGAAGGCGAACAAGCCGAGGAGCCAAGTGAACAACGCGCCGTTCCTGCCGAGAGCCGCGGCGATCACACCCCATCCAATGAGCAAGTAGAAAGCATAGCGCATGATCGCGAACTCGGGGAACATCTCGTTCTCGATCGTGGCCATGCCGATGTAATGGTTGAGGCCGTTGATCTTCTGGACATCACCGGAGAAGCGATCATGGAAGATCTGCAGGTATAGTCCTTCGGGATACTGTGGGGCCATCAGGTCGATGCGCCAGATAGGCACGGTCAACAATGCACCCAGCGCGAGCGCGGCGATCACGATCAGGACCCTGTTCAGCGGGCGGATGCGGGGAGTTGTCATAGGCTAGTTATTAAGACCGAACACCGGTGGATGGGACCCATCCACCGGTGTCGTTCACGACCGGTCGAGGTCGGTGTTCGTCCGACTAGGAACCAGCATCCACGGAACGGGTCTCGGCCTTCAGTTCCACACTGCTGCCCGCAGGCGATACGCGGACGTAGCCCTGCATCTCCTGGTGCAGCGCGCTACAGAAGTCGGTGCAATACATGGGCACTACACCGATCTGGTCGGGCACCCACTTCAGTGTCTGGGTTTCGCCGGGCATGATCAAGAGTTCCGCCGTGGCAGCGCCCTTGATGGCGAAGCCGTGCGGCACGTCCCAGTCCTGCTCCAGGTTGGTGACGTGGAAATACACCTCATCGCCGATCTTGACGCCCTCGATGTTGTCCGGGGTGAAGTGCGAGCGGATGGTGGTCATCCACACGTGCACCTCTTTGCCCTTCCGTTCGATTTTCGTTTCTCCTTCGCCTTTGGCCAAGTAGGGATGTTTGTTCTTGTTGATGTCGAAGAACTTCACCTCACGTGGTTTCACCAGTTCGGCTGGCAGGGCTTGTGCATAGTGTGGTTCACCGATGGTGGGGAAGTCCAAGAGCAGTTCCATCTTGTCGCCTTCGATGCTGAATAGCTGTGCGCTCTGGGCCAGTTCTGGGCCGGTGGGCAGGTAGCGGTCCTTGGTGATCTTGTTGTAGGCGATCACGTACTTGCCCCACGGCTTCTTGCTGTCGCCGCCAGGCACGCAGAGGTGGCCGATGCTGTAGTAGGTGGGCACGCGGTCCACGGGCTCCAGGGTTTCCAAGCTCCACTTCACGATCTCGCTGCTCACGAAGAAGCTGGTGTAGGCGAAGCCGTTCGCATCGAACTCGGTGTGCAGGGGGCCAAGGCCGGGCTTCTTCACTTCGCCCTTGATCACGCTCTGGTACTTCAGCACAGGGATACCCATGAAGTCGCCTTCCACATCGTTCTTCGCGATGGCCTCCTGGATCTTGCTGAACTGGAACACGGGGATCAAAGCAGCGAGTTTGCCGCTGCCCACGATGTATTGTCCAGAGGGGTCCACGTCGCAGCCGTGCGGGCTCTTCGGGCAGGGCATGAAGTAGATGATGTCTTTCAGTTCGCGTGGGTCCAGTTGCAGTACTTCCTTCATCACGGTGCTTTCGCCGGTGTGCGTTTCATCGTTGTACCAGTTGCTGTAGTATTCCACAGGCACCTTGCGGCCCTTCCCTTCCTTGGCGTACTGCTCGGCCTTCTTCCAGTTCACGGCCATCACGAAATCCTTGTCGCGCTGGCTGGCGTTGACTTCCATGAGGCTGTATGCCTGTTCGCTGTTGTAGCAGCTGAAGAAGAACCAACCCTCGCTCGGGCCTTTGCCCGCGTGCGACAGATCGAAGTTCACACCCGGTGTGATGATCTGGAAGGCGATGGACATCTTGCCCGTCTCCGGTTCGGGGTGGATGAAGCTCACGGTGCCCTTGAAGTTCTCCCGGTAGCTCTCAATAGGCACATCCCGCTCGGCATCGCTACCCATGGGAATGCTGAAGCGTGTTCCGGCCACCACATACTCACTATTGCCCGTGGTGAAAGGTGAACTGTGGTTGCCACCGCAGTTAGGGATCTCAATGATGCTCTTGGTCCGGAAGGTCCCGAGATCCACCAACGCGATGCGCGGTGTGTTGTTGCCATTGATGAAACACCATTTGCCATCGGGTACACCATCGGTTTGTGAAAGCTCCGGGTGGTGCGAATCGTCCCAAGGAATGAAGCCGTGCGTGGTCATGAGCATGGGCTTTGTCTCCTCGCTATAGCCCCAGCCACTCTGCGGATCCTGGGAGAAAACGGGTATGTGCCTGAGCATGCGCCCGCTGGGCAGGCCGTACACGCTCATTTGCCCGCTGAAGCCTCCGCTGACGAAATTGTAGAACTCGTCATAGGCGCCCGGACGCACATACACTTTCGATGCGGCGTCGCCTTGCACGGCCACCTGGGCTGTTGTGGGCCGACAACCATTGAGGGTATTGAGCAAGAGGAAAACGCCACCGGCCGCCGATAGCAGCAGCAAGGTGGGGATGAGTTTGCGTTTCATGATCACGGCGTTGGTTTTGGACAATTCAAAGGGTGCGCATGAACTCGAGCACTTGGCGGGCTTCGTCATGGCTGAGGTTCTGGTTGGGCATGCGCACGAGGCACTCTTCCAGCATCTTCTGTGCTTCGGCATCCGTCTCCAACATGGCGTCGGTGTGTACGATCATGTTCATGATCCACTCCGGCTTGCGCTTGGTCATGATCCCTTTCCAGCCGGGACCAACGATGCGCTTATCGCCCATGCTATGACAGGCCTGACACTTCACATCATAGGTGATCTTGCCTTTCTCGGCAAGTGCTGGATCGATCTCGCCTAGGTTCAGGTCCGCTGCCGTGAAAAGATCGGCGTGGGCGGTGCCACCCTCTGCCGTTCCACTACCAGTTGGTGGGGTGGTGGCGCCCGGAGGGCCTGCCGGTGTTCCACCGCCGCCACAAGCCACGAGCAGCATTATACCGCCCAGCAGAGTTAGTGTCTTGACGTCTATCGAGTTGCTGTTGTTGATGCGGGGCATGACCGTTGATTTTGGTTCGCATCAAAACTGACCGGCACCAAGAAGCTGACACCTGTCAGTTCTCACCTGGGAACATGACTTTCGTCAGTCGCATGTCCAACTGCCGTTCGGAATCTCGCATCCGATGCGCCGCCACTTCCTGATCGCTCTGGGATCACTCGCTTGTGCGGCCAGTATAGGGGCGCTGCTCCGGCTCATATATGTGATGGATCTGCCGTGGCTCGTTTTCAAGCCGTGGCTGCACGCGCACTCCCACGTGGCCATGCTGGGCTGGGTTTTCCCGGCATTGCTGCTCACGTTGCTCGGACAGGATGACCGGAAACCGCCACGGGGGTTTCTGGGCTGGTTGTCCGCCTCTCAGATGATGGTATTGGGCATGCTCGTCAGCTTCCCGTTGCAGGGGTACGACACGTTCTCCATCACTTTTTCCATCCTTCAAATGCTGATCAGCTACGTGCTTGTCGGTATCGTATGGATCAGTACGGCGCACTGGCCCAAGTCCGGCAGCCGTCGCTTGGTGAGGCTGGCGATCATCTTGCAGGTGATCAGCACACTTGGGGTCTGGGCAATGGGGCCCATCATGACCCATGGCTTGGCGGGTACGGAGTGGTACTACTGGAGCATTCAGTGGTTCCTGCACTTCCAGTTCAATGGCTGGTTCTGGTTCGCAGCCATGGCCATTGGCAGCCGTTGGGCCGAGCGGCACGGTGTCGATGTGCGGCTCGATGGGTTCACCACCGCGCTTTGGGTGGTGAGTGCAGTGTTCACCTATGCGCTGGCGATCGCTTGGTCAGAGCGGCTGCCACTTGTGCTGGCGATCAACACCGCTGGTGTGGCGCTGCAGTTTTGGGCTGCCTGGCGAACGCTTTTGGCCATGCGCCGCGCGCGCTTGCAGGTGCTCGTGAAGACCACCCGATGGATGAGGATCTTGATCGGCGTTATGATGGTGTCCATGGCCGCGAAAGTCGCGGCGCAAACAGCGGTGTCCATACCCACGGTGACCAATATGGCGCTCACGTTGCGCAACTATGTCATCGGGTTCATTCATCTCAACACACTGGGCGCCATCACAGCGCTCATGTTCGCGCACGCAGTTATGCGGGGCTGGTTCAATGAGCGGCTTTTGCTTGTTCGAGTTGCCATCGGTCTGTTCATCTCGGGATTTGCTCTCAGTGAACTGCTGCTCTTTCTGCAAGGCACTTTATTCTGGGCGGGGCTGGGTATGATGCCCGGTTATTACACAGTGCTCCTTGGGTTCTCAATGCTCCTGCCGATCGGTGTTGGGTCGTTGCTTGTCCACATGCTCGCGATGTGGCCTCGTAGCACGTCGCATGACGAGTAATGCACGTGCGGATCGATACCGCCGGTTCACTTAGTTCGTGTGGCGTTCCGTTGAAAGAACCAGGTGCTGATGAAAAGCGAACCTACGATCGCAAGGGGGCCGCTGATCGCAAGTATCCAACCCGGATGATCGATCGCCCGGATCCCGTAGCCGGACGCCAATGCCAAGAGGATCACCCCGCCGATGAGCGGCCACCGCCAAGCCAGCAATACGATCGCTAACAAGGCAATGGCCGGCACCGAGTGCAGAAGAAAATGCAACGCCTGTTCAGATGGTGGTGCTCCCGGCTCGAACGCATCGAGGGCGAACACCCCAACGAAAACGGTGAGGAGCAGGCCCAGGATCCGAGCTGACCAGCGGAGGTAGGGGAGTGCGGATCTCATGGCAATGAGAGGTTACGGTAGCACGAATGTGGACCGGCATCAGGAAATACCCATGACACTGATCATGCGGAAGCACCGTACGATGCCTTTCGCAACGCGGCGAGGAAATGACGAACGATGATGCCCATGCCGACCAACAGCCCAAGCCCGGCTGTGGCGAACACCTTCAGCACCTCGAACACCGGCTGCATCATCCGCTGGAAGTCGGACATGCCCAACACCACATCGCGATAGCCCTTCACTGCACCGGCGGCGATCAGAGCGAGCCAAAAGAGCAACAGGCTCGCCATGGTCATCGCCAAGCCACGCGCGATCCATTTCTTCCGGCTTGCCGCGAGTTCATCCACACGCAGCATGAAGCCCAGCGACGCCAGCAGGATCATGGTGTTGATGCCGATGGTGGCTCCCATGGCGTGCGCAACGGTGATGTGCGTGCCATGCGTGTAGCGGTTGATCGCGGGTACCGACATGAGCAGCACAAGTATGAGGTTGAGGAAGACCCACAGCTCCGAGGCTACGAGGAAGCGATAGGTGAGCAGGTGCTTGAACCGGCGGTGCTCCTCCAGTTTCTTCCTGAACCCTCTTACGATGGCAATGAAGAAGGCGAACTCGGTCATGCTGACCGCATAGGCCGCGTGCCGCATCCAGCCCGCCGTGGGCACGTTATAGAGGTGATGGCCCCAATTGAACATGAGGTTGCTCAAGCCAAGGAACCAAAAGAGGAAGGCGGTGCGTCCCCGCGCTATCCCTTCATCGCCACTGATCTTGACCATCAGGTAAAGCGCGGTGCCATAAAGCATCTGGTTCCATGCGCCCACCATGGCGCCGTTCGATTTCCACTGCACAGTGATCTCGCGCAAGTACGTATCCCTGAACCACGGCACGTGGTAGAGGTTCTGCTCGATGAAGGTGATCAGGAAGAACACAATGCCAGTGGTCCACATCCAGACATACAAGGGCGGGTCGGTCGGTCGGTGCCTCCACGCGCGGAAGTAGTCCAGCATCAGAAGCAACCAAGCTCCTAACAATGGAACGCACAGAATGGGGGGGAACTCC
>CADECG010000037.1 GCA_902825795.1 uncultured Bacteroidota bacterium | reverse complement strand
CCAGAGACTATCGCGGTAACTCATGGTATCGGCCGGGGTATCCTCCCATGCGAACACATCACGCAGTTTCTTGTCATCGCGCTTCCATGCTGTGTTGCTCTTCTTGCCCATGCGCTTCTCCCACGCCGTGCGCGCTTTCCGGCCGCGCAACTCGCGGTCGAGTTTCGGTTGCATGGCGCTTAAGTGCTCCTCGATGGCCAACAGCGCAAGACGCTGAAGCGCCGGGTCGAGGGTGGTCTTGATGCGTAGGCCATCCTTCTCCAGATCGTAGGTCTTGCCGGTGGCCTTGCTCACTTCCTCCAGTCGCTTGGTGGCTTCCTCTTTCACGCGGTGCGTGAAGTAGCCGAAGTCGTCCAGGGCATCGTTGCCGGCGTAGCGCACCGTGAGCGGCAGTGCGCGCAGGCTGTCCTTCACCTCCTTGGCGAGGTAGCCACGTGCGCTCATCAACTCCAGTACCTGATCGCGCCGCCCTCGCGCATTCTTCGGGTTCAGCCGCGGGTTGTAGGTGGTGTTCGCCTTCAGCATGCCCACCAGCACCGCCGCTTCCTCGGCACGCAACTGCTTGGCCGGTTTGCTGAAGAAGCGCCGCGCAGCGGCCTCCACACCGTACACATTCTCACCGAACGGCACCGAATTGAAGTACAACATCAGCACGTCCTCCTTTGTGTACACCTCCTCGAGCCGTGTTGCCACGATGGCCTCCTTCATCTTGTTCACCGGCACGGTGAGGATGCCGTGCCGCTCACGACCGTAGAGATTCTTGATGATCTGCTGACTGATGGTGCTGCCACCACCACCGCTGCGATCGCCGCCCAACAGCGAGCGGAAGAACACGCGCAAGTAGCTGCGCCCATCCACACCCTTGTGATCGAAGAAACGCTGATCCTCCGTGGCCACCAACGCATCGATGAGGTGCTGTGGCAGATCGCTGTAGGGGATGTTCGTGCGGTCTTCCGCAAAGATCTTCCCGATGATGCTGCCATCGTTGGCCAAGACCAAGGTGGCTTCCTCGTTGCGCACCGCCGCCAATTCCTCCTTGCTCGGCAGCTTGCCGAACACACCACCGCGCACCAGCAACAAAAGCAACACGAACGCCGCGACAAGTCCCAACAGGACCCATAGCACCAGCTTCAACAGCGGCTTCTTGCTGGATTTCTTGCTCTTCTTCTTTGGCATGACCTCAGGCCGCTGTAGGAACTAGAACGCAGCGGGAGTCGGCTATTGTTCAGGAAAGGAACTCATCACTGAACAGCAGATCACTCTCGTACGGATAGCGCTCCACGTGGATCGCTTTCACACGGTTGTACAGGAGCTTGCGCAGATCGCTCAGGTTCTCCTTGCGTACCGCGCTGATGAACATGCACTCGCCACCGTCGAGGCGCGCCATCCAGGTCTGCTGTAGTTCTTCCAGCGTGAATTGGTCCTCGCGTTTTGGCGCAAGGTCATGCGGGTCGTGCGGCGCTGGGCGGTACGCATCGATCTTGTTGAAGACCGTGATCACGGGTTTGTCGCCTGCGCCGATCTCGGCCAACGTGGCTTTCACCGTGGCGTGTTGGGCTTCGAAGTCGTGGTGGCTGATGTCGACCACATGCAGCAGCAGGTCGGCTTCGCGCGTTTCGTCCAATGTGCTCTTGAAGCTCTCGATCAGCTGGTGTGGCAGTTTGCGGATGAAGCCTACTGTGTCGCTGATAAGGAAGGGCAGGTTGCCCAGCACGACTTTCCGCACCGTGGTGTCCAGCGTAGCGAACAACTTGTTCTCAGCGAACACCGTGCTCTTGCTCAACACGTTCATCAGCGTGCTCTTTCCGACGTTGGTGTAGCCCACCAAAGCCACCCGCACCAGCTTGCCACGGTTGCTCCGCTGCACGGCTTTCTGCTTGTCGATGTCCTTCAGTTGCAACTTCAGGAATGCGATACGATCGCGCACGATCCGGCGGTCGGTCTCGATCTCTTTCTCACCACTACCACCGCGTGTGCCGGTGCCACCGCGCTGCCGCTCCAAGTGTGTCCACAGCTTTGTAAGGCGGGGCAACATGTATTGGTACTGCGCCAGTTCAACCTGCGTCTTGGCGTGCGCGGTGCGTGCCCTTCGGGCGAAGATGTCGAGGATCAACCGCGGGCGGTCGAGCACGGGTCGGCCGAGCTCCTTCTCCAGGTTGCGTTGTTGCGCCGGCGATAGTTCATCGTCGAAGATCACGGTGTCGGCCTCGTGCTCCTCCATCCATTGCTTCACCTCGGTCAGCTTACCGCTGCCCACGTACGTGCGACCATCGGGAGCGTGCAGGCGTTGCGTAAAACGCTTCATGGTCTTGATCTCGGCGGTCAGCGCCAGGAACTCCAGCTCGTCCAAGTATTCCTTGACCAGTTCAGGGGTCTGGTCGCCAGTGATGAGACCGACGAGCACCGCCCGTTCCGCCTTAGCGGTATCCTTCGGATCGATCATTCGCTCTTCTTCAAACTACGCACGTGATCCACCACCGCATCGATCTGGGCAGCGTCAAGCACTTGCCTGTATGCGGCCATGGTATTGCGTCCGTTCGTTACGATCGCCGTCATTTCCTCTTCGGAGAGCAGGCTCTTCGTCAAGTCCTTCGCTCCATTAATGCCCTGCGTGCCATCGGCACCGTGGCACAGTGTGCAGTACATGTCGAAGATCTGCGCCCCATCCGGCGCGCCATCGTCCTTCACCGCCTTCGTCGCATCGGGCGCTTCACCGCAGGCTGCGATCAATAACACGGCGGCCATCACCGAGATCGTCTTCATCATAGCCACTCGCGGTTGAGGCCCATGGCACCGCCCGGCCATGGAATGGCAAAACACATCAGCACCACGGCGATCAAGTAGAAGATCGCGATGAACTTCCACTTGGCGTCTTCCGTCACGGCACGCTTGCTCAACACACGCCCCACGGTGACGAGGATCACCGCCAGCAGCATCATGGAGATGTGTTCGTACTTCCAGAAGGTGATGTCGCGCGGCGAGAACGACGGCGGCACGTAGCGCTTGAACCGCATGCTGTAGATGATGATGCCCAGCACCACTTGAACATGGCAAAGGGTCAATGCAACAATGGCCACCATGCGCTCCCACACGATGATGGGACGCTTCATGAGCCAGCCGCGCAAGGCGATCAGGCCGGCAAAGCCGACGGAGAAGAGAACCAGCCAGCGCAGGAAGCTGTGGGCGAACATCAATACCGAGATGGAACTGGCGGTATTGGATGTTTGCAGTAAGGGTAAATGATCGGTCATCGGGGACAATTTGATCCAGAGCGGGCCGAATGTAGAATGATGCGCGACCGTGGCCGGTGGTTGGCGGTCGCTTCTACATTCGCCAGCCGTGAGCGCACGCCATTATCTGCCCCTTGTTCTGCTTCTGGCAACAGCGCCTTGCACAGCGCAGGTAACGGTTCCTGTGAACGGACCGCATGCGACGAGCGGAACTGTCTACGCGCTGACCGGTGCCACACTGCATCCGGCGCCGGGCGAAAGCATCGGCAAAGGACTGCTGGTCGTTCAGGACGACAAGATCCTGTACGCCGGAAGTCAAGCCTCGGGCAAGGTGCCTGCCGGTGCTGTCCAGGTGGACTTCTCCGGTCTTCACATCTGGCCCTCGTTCGTTGAGGCGTGGAGCAACGCCGGTATTCCCGTGGACAAAGACCGGAAGGCCAATGAGCGCGGCATCGGCAATTGGAATAGTGCCATACGCGCAAGTACCGATGCGTCGGCACTTTACGCGCACGACAAGGAAGCGAACACGCAACTGCGCGAACTCGGTATCGGTACCGTCCTCGTGCATCGCATGGATGGGATAGCTCGCGGCACCGGCGCGGTGGTCGCCGTGGCCGATCGTGCGCGGCAACTGGATGTGTTGAAGCCGACAGCATCAGCGCATTTCAGTTTCAGGAAGGGTACTTCACCCGATGCCTACCCGTCGTCGCTTACAGGAAGCATCGCATTGTTGCGGCAAACGCTCTACGACGTGGAGTGGTACGCGGCAGCTTCAGGCGTGGACCTGCGGGATAGTGAACTGGATGCGATCAACACGCAGCGTTCCGGACCCCTGTTCTTCGAAGCGAGCGAGCGGAACGACATCCTGCGCGCAGCGGAAATAGGACGTGAGTTCAATATGAACTTCATTGTGAAAGGCAAGGGGGACGAGTATGCGCGCGCCCTGGATATCAAGGCCACCGGAATGCGGTTGATCATACCGCTCACACTGCCCGACGCATTGGATGTGGAAGACCCGTTCGCGGCCATGGAGGTATCACTCGCGCAGCTGAAGCATTGGGAACTGGCCCCGAAGAACGCAGCTATGTTGCAGGCGGCGGGGATCACGTTCGCCTTCACCAGCAACGGGCTCAAAGACCGGAGCGCGATGATCGCCAGCCTGCGCCGCATGTTGGCGGCCGGACTTGACTCCACCACCGCAATGGCAGCGCTGACGACCATACCCGCTGCGATGATCGGCATGGGCGACCGTGTCGGGACGCTTGAGGTGGGGAAACTGGCCAGCTTCCAGATCACCGACGAACATCTTTTCGCCAAGGACGGCGTGCTGCATGAGCACTGGGTGGCCGGTGTGCGCCACGTATTGGTTCCACACGACAAACAGGATGTGCGCGGCACGTACGACCTGAACCTTCAAAGCCGCATCCTGCGCATGAAGGTGACCGGCGAAACCGGCAAGCCGGAAGCAAGAGTGAGCGATCCGGCGGACGACAGCACCAGCGTAAAAACCGAGCTACGGATCCAAGGTGAACTCGTGACCGTGGTGTTCGATGGAACAAAACTTGGCATCGCAGGGGCGTTGCGACTGAACGGGATCGTGCACCGCGGCAGCCGTATTTGGGACGGTCAAGGACAACTGCCCGGTGGAAATTGGATCGCATGGAGCGCAGTGCGCCAAGGTGAAACACCCAAGGACCGGAAAAAGAAAGACGACGATCGGACACTGGACAGCTTGTACGCTTCGGCGACGGGTATCGCATGGTATCCATTGTTGGCGTTCGGCCGGAACATGTTGCCGGATTCGGAAACGGTGATCCTGCGCAATGCGACCGTTTGGACCAACACCGAGCAAGGCATCCTGCGCAACACCGATGTCTGTTTGCACGAGGGCAAAGTGTTCGCGATCGGCGAACACTTGGACAAGTCAGTGCTGTTCCCGCGCATGAAGATCAACGTGCTGAGCTTGGATGCAACGGGCAAACACCTGACTTGCGGGATCATCGACGAGCATTCGCACATTGCTATTGCGCGTGGTGTGAACGAAGGCGGACAGGCCAACACGGCTGAAGTGCGCATGGGCGATGTGGTAGATCCCGACGACATTGATGTGTACCGCAACTTGGCCGGCGGTGTAACGGCCGCGCAACTGTTGCACGGCAGTGCGAACCCGATCGGTGGCCAGAGCGCGTTGATCAAAATGCGCTGGGGGCTCAGCGGCGAGCAGATGAAGATCGCGGGGGCTGCTGGCTTCATCAAGTTCGCACTGGGGGAGAACGTGAAGCAGAGCAACTGGGAGAACGATCGACGACGCTATCCACAAACACGCATGGGCGTGGAGCAATTGATGAGCGATGGTTTCCACCGTGCGCGGCATTACGGTTCGGAATGGGACATGTACGAGGCTTCGCTGCCGAAACCCTCAGCACGCAAACCAGCGAAGGCCACCACAGCGGGCCAACCTCCTCCGCGACGTGATCTGGAACTCGATGCACTGCGGGAGATCCTCGGCGGAAAGCGGTTCATTTCCTGCCATAGCTACGTGCAGAGCGAGATCAGCATGCTCATGACATTGGCCGACAGCTTGGGCTTCAGGGTGAACACCTTCACGCACATCCTGGAAGGATACAAAGTGGCCGACCGGATGAAAGCCCATGGGGCCAGCGCAAGCACCTTCAGCGACTGGTGGGGATACAAGTTCGAAGTGGAGAATGCCATTCCGTACAACGCTGCTATTCTCTGGAGGCAGGGCGTGAACACCGGCATAAACAGCGACGATGCGGAGATGAGCCGCCGCTTGAACCAAGAAGCCGCGAAAGCGGTGAAGTATGGTGGTGTGCCGGAAGAAGAGGCGTGGAAACTCGTTACGCTGAACCCGGCACGCATGCTCCACCTGGACCACCGCATGGGCAAAGTGGAACCCGGCATGGATGCGGATATCGTGCTGTGGAGCACCAACCCATTGAGCATTGACGCCAAATGCGAAATGACCTTCGTTGATGGGGTGCGCCGCTTTGACTTGTCCGAGGACGCAGCGCTGCGCAAGGCCGTTGCGGACGAGCGCGAAAGGATCATTGCCTTGATGCTTGGCGCCAAAAAAGCAGGAGCACCGGTGCGCAAGGCGGAGAAGAAAGAACGGCCTCATTGGCATTGCGAAACCATCGGAGAGGAACCATGAAGAGAATGCAGGGAGCAGGTGGAAAGGGTAGGAGCGGTCGCACGCCCTTGCTCCTACTTGTGCTCCTGCTCCTATCTGCTCCGCAGGCATTTGCCCAACGCCCCACTCCTGCCCCACCTCAGACCAAGAGCATCCTCATAACCGGCGGTACAGTGCACGTGGGAGACGGCCGTGTGATCGACGAAGGTGCCGTAGGGTTCCGCAACGGCGTGATCGATTATGTGGGCTACGCATATGGTGTGGTCGTGAAGTACGATAGCATCGTTGACGTAAAGGGACAGCACGTCTACCCGGGTTTCGTTGCCGTGGACGCAACGCTGGGTCTGGCCGAGATCGATCAGGTGCGCGCGACGGACGACATGAACGAAACCGGCGACATGACACCGGAGGTACGCGCCATCACCGCGTACAACACGGATAGCCGGATCATTCCCACCGTGAGGAACAACGGCGTGCTTTTGGCCCAGATCACACCACGCTCGGGCACCATTGCAGGCACCAGTTGCATTGTGCAGCTGGATGCATGGGACAACCAGAGCGCGATCGTGCGCGCCGATGACGGCATCCACATGACGTGGCCCCGCGCTTACCAACGCACGGGGTGGTGGGCCGAACCGGGAGAGACTTCCGCCGAAAAGGACGATGAACGAAGCAAGCGGCTGCGCGAGTTGCGCATGGTCTTCGCGGAAGCGAAAGCATACCGGGAATGGATCGGATCGAACCCGACGAAAGTGGATCTGCGCAAGGAGGCGTTGATGGGACTGTTCGACGGGTCGAAGACACTCTTTGTGATTGCGAACGTGGCACGTGAGATCCAGGAGACCGTGCTTTTCGCGAAGGAAATGGGGGTCAAAAAACTCGTGATCGTAGGTGGTTATGATGCTTGGCGTGTGGCCGACCTGCTGCGCGACAACCACGTGGATGTGATCCTGCGTCGGCTGCATACCCTGCCGTTGCGCGATGATGATGACGTGGATCTGCCATACCGCCTACCAGCGCTTTTGAAGGAACGGGGTATCCGGTTCGCGCTCAGCTATACAGGCGATCACGAGCGCATAGGCATGCGCAATCTGCCGTTCGTTGCTGGTACCGCTGCGGCGTATGGCCTCACCAAGGAAGAAGCCCTAGCGAGTATCACCCTCGATGCAGCCCGCATTCTGGGCATCGATAGTCTCTGCGGAAGTCTGGCGATCGGCAAACACGCTACCCTGTTCGTGAGCACGGGCGATGCCTTGGACATGCGCACCAACAATGTGGTGCATGCGTTCATTCAAGGCCGTCGCATCAGTCTCGCTGATCACCAGAAAGCGCTGTACCGACAATATTCGGAGCGCTATGGAAAGCCATAAGTACTCGGCGCGGGCTGCAACTGATCACCGTTTCAGGTAGCCGCACTTCTCCCGCACGCGGGCGAGCGTCGCACTGGCAACCGCGCGGGCTTTCAGCTCGCCTTCTTTCAAGCGCTGATCCAATTCGCCCTTGTCGTTGAGCAGTCGTTGGTAGGTATCACGCTCGCTCGCGAAACCATCGAGCAGTACCTGCAGCAATTCCTTCTTTGCGTGACCGTATCCGTATCCCCCGCGCAAGTAGTTCTGACGCATCGTCTCCACAGCATCGGCCGGAGCCAGAAGACGGAACAGCTTGAACACGTTGTCCTCGTCCGGGTTCTTCGGGTCCTCCAAGGGTGTGCTGTCCGTTACAACGCTCATCACCTGTTTCTTCAGCTCCTTCTCAGGCAGGAACGGCACGATGGTGTTACCATAGCTCTTGCTCATCTTCCGCCCATCGGTACCGGGCACCACCATCACATGCTCCTGCATGCGCGCTTCCGGCAACACCAGTGTTTCGCCGTATGCGTTGTTGAATGCGCTGGCAATGTCCCGCGTAATTTCCAAGTGCTGCTTCTGGTCCTTGCCCACGGGCACCACGTTGGCGTCGTACAACAGGATGTCGGCGGCCATGAGCACGGGGTAGTAGAACAAACCCGCGTTCACCGCGCTGAGGCGGTCGCTCTTGTCCTTGAAGCTGTGCGCATTGGCCAGCATCGGGTACGGTGTGAAACAACCGAGGTACCACGTGAGTTCGGCCACCTCCGGTACATCGCTCTGGCGGTAGAACGTTGTGCGCGACGTGTCCAGCCCACAAGCCAGCCATGCAGCTGCCACGGCGTAGGTGTTGTCGCGCAGTGTTGCCGCGTCGTGCACGGCGGTAAGCGAATGCAGGTCGGCGATGAAGAGGAAGCTCTCGTTAGCACCGGTATTCCCCATCTCCACCGCCGGACGGATGGCGCCGAGCACATTGCCGAGATGAGGTATGCCAGTGCTCTGAATTCCAGTAAGGACGCGGGTCATAGGCGGTTGGAAGGGGCGCCAAGATAGGCGGATATCTTCGCGCCCCTTCCGACCGGAAGCAACCATGCCATCTACCCCGGAACACCACAGCGCTCCGCTCATCGCCGATGGCGAGGAGAACCGCTCGGTATGGTCCAAGTGGCTGTTCTGTCCGTTCCGCATCCTGTTCAAGTTCTGGTTCGCGTGTGTGTTCTTCCTGTCACTCGCAGTGCTGTACATCCCATTCCGCATACTGCTGTACAAACCCAGTCGCTACCGTCAGGCCTTCAAGTGGATGCGCGCATGGGCGTACTTCCTCCAGTGTGGTGTCGGCATGCCGATCAGGGTGAAGCGCACCGTTCCGTTGCCTCCTCCCCCGTATGTGGTCTGTAGCAATCACGGCAGCTATCTGGACATCATCCACATGTACAACACCATACCGGACTACTTCCTGTTCATGGGGAAGTACGAACTGCTCCGATGGCCGCTATTCAACATTTTCTTCAAAGGGATGAACATTGCAGTGAACCGCGGCAGCCGAACAGAGGCGGCAAAAAGCCTGCGTCGTGCGGAGCGTGCCCTTCGGGATGGGGCCAGCATCGCTTTGTTCCCGGAAGGAACGATCCCGGTCCACGCGCCCAGAATGAAGCACTTCAAGGACGGAGCTTTCACCATGGCCATCGCCAAACAGGTCCCCATCGTGCCGGTCACCTTCATCAACCACTGGAAACTGTTCGGCGAACCCACGCAGCTTTTGAGCCGGGGCCGACCAGGGATCGCCTACGCGGTAGTGCATCCGCACGTGGAAACCAAAGGGTTGACCGAAAAGGACCTGGCTACATTGCGTCACACTGTTTTCGACATCATCGAGGGACCCTTGCTCGAAGCATCCAACGCCGACAAATGAAACTGGACGACGCCACCTTGGACCGTATTGCCGAACTGGCAAAACTCGATTTCAGTGATCCTGCGGCACGGGCCACCATTCTTCAGGACATGGAGCGCGTGCTTGCCTTCGTGGCCAAATTGGAGGAGATCGACACCACCGGGGTGGAACCGTTGATCTTCATGACCGAGGGCGAGGATGTTCTTCGTGAAGATATCGTGCACAAGGAACTCACCAAAGCCGACGCGCTGAGGAACATGCCGGTGAAGGACAGCGACTACTTCAAAGTCCCGCGCGTAGTGGACAAAGGGTAGCCAGACCGGCCCGAACGCAACAAAGCCCCGGATGGATCCAGGGCCTTGCTGCCTGTGGCACATAGCCTTCGCAGAGCTTCGACATTACGTGTTCATCTGTACCCGTTGATATAGGCGTTAGCGATGATCTCGCTCTCCCGGATCAGGCCTTGTACGATCTCACGGATGAGGCCGTCCAATTGATGGTCCGAGAACCTATGCAGGTCGTTGTACACGTGTGTTTTCCGCTTGCTGCTTTTGATGAAGGCTATCTTATCCTTCTTCGTCATGGGCACCTTCAACGGAGCACGGGGGCCAAAGGATCCATGACCGCTTGAGAAAGTCGGGAAACCCTTGCCGGACGCGGGAAGAAAAAAGCGGGGCGGGACCGATCCCTCGATCCCGCCCCAAGAATGGGCGTCACTTTCACCGCCCCAAGTCGACTCCGCGAGCCCTTTGTAAGCGAGGAGCCAGAATGAAGGTCAGACGGTCACCGGCCCAACCGTCGGGCGCACTTGCGCCAACTCGCGCAACTTGTGCATGTAGCGTTCCACATCGCCTGCAAGCATCAGCTTGGTGGCTTCCTTCTTCAGTTTCAGGTAACGTTTCATTTGGGTCAGCATGGCTTCCTTGATTAAGGGGTCCGTTACTTGAACTTTCAACCAGCGTGCCAAATTGTTCGAGCACCGGAAATTCCCTTCCGCCTGCCGCCTTTCCCTGCTGAGCAGCCGCGGCCTATTTTCGCCAGCCGACCAGCCGCCAGCACAATGTCCAGCAAACCGTACTTCGTAGGCATTGCCGGGGGCAGCGGAAGCGGGAAGACCAGCCTCATCCGAGCATTGAAGGCGGTGATGCCCGAAGGCAGCATTTGCGTAGTGAGCCAGGACGACTATTACCATCCGATCGAGCAACAGGTATCGGATGAGAACGGCAAGGTGAACTTCGACCTACCCGGCGCGATCGATCTCGATGCCATGGTGGATGACTTGCGTCGATTGGCGAAAGGCGAGCCCATACGGCGAAAGGAATACACCTTCAACAACGACGCGAAGGAGGCCAGTTGGTTCGAAATGAAGCCTGCACCCGTGATCGTTACGGAAGGGCTGTTCGTGCTCGACCACGCTCCCACCCGGGATCACTTCGACCTGAAGGTGTATGTGGAAGCCAGCGAAGACACTCAACTTCAACGTAGACTGTTGCGCGATGCCGCAGAGCGCGGATACGGCCCCGATGATGTGCACTACCAGTGGACCAACCACGTGCTGCCGGCCTATCGCCAATACCTGCTACCGCACCGCCATCTGTGCGACCTTCATGTGGTGAACGAATACACCTATGACAAGGCGGTTGGCGTTCTGCGCGATCACCTCATGCGGACCGTAGGCTTGCACCACGGCCAGCTTCAGCCCGCGTAAAGACCCTTCGCCAGGATGTGATCGCGCACCGCGGTCGGGACCAAGGCGGAAATGTCCTGTTTCTCGCGCACCATGTTGCGGATGCGCGTGCTGCTCAAATCCATGAGCGCGGCCTCAACCCACTCCACCCGCGGATGATCGGTGTAGATGGCTTGCTGCCGATGAAGGTCCACGCCGGGTCGTGGATAGACCAAGATGCGATGATGCGTGAGGATCTCACTCGGCCCCTTCCAACGGTGCAGCCCGGCCAGATTATCGCTGCCCATGATCAGACTGAACGTGTGTTCCGGGAAGCGGCGCCTCATCTCCTGGAGCGTATCCACTGTGTAGTTGGGTTGTGCAAGTCCCATTTCCACATCACTTGCTCGAAGCCCTTCATGGCCTTGCACCGCGAGCGCGGTCATGCGCAACCGCTCACCGTCGGTGCTGACCACCTTTCCCTGCTTGAACGGATTGAGCGGCGTTACCACCAGCCAAACTTCATCGAGCTTGGCGAGCGTCCGCAAAGCTGAAGCGATGGCAACGTGCCCATTGTGAGGCGGATCGAACGTTCCGAAAAGGCAGCCGATCGTCATGCTGAAAGAAAAGTCGTGACCCGATCGATCGCCTCAGCGCACGCACGTTCCAGATCATCGTTCACGATCACCACATCGAAATGCGGGGTGTATTGCATTTCGCGATCGGCCTTGGCCACTCGTTTCCGCAGGCTATCCTCCGTCTCCGTTCCCCGAGCTTTCAAGCGCTGCTCCAAGACCTGAAGTGATGGTGGACTGATGAACAGAGCCAGCGCATTCGGACCGAAGATGCTCTTGAGATCGTGGCCGCCAACGACATCCACATCGAAAATGGCGTGTTTGCCGGCGTGCCAAATGCGATCGAGCTCTTGGCGCAGCGTACCGTAGAACTGGCCAGGATAAACCTCTTCCCATTCCACGAATGCATCCTGTGCGATCTGCGCGCGGAAGCCTTCCGGGGTCATGAACCAATAGTCCTTGCCGTTCACTTCATTGGGGCGCATAGCCCTGCTGGTAGCGCTCACACTGAACTCGAGCCCCAATCCGGCGGCGATCAGCCGGTGAACGATGGTGGTTTTTCCCGCGCCGCTGGGTGCGCTCAGGATGATGCTCTTGCCACTGGTCGACATCGGTCAAAGTACGTTGAGCACTTGCTCTTTGATCTTCTCCAATTCGTCTTTCATGCGGACTACCAGTTGCTGAATACCCGCATCGTTGGCCTTGCTGCCGAGCGTGTTCACCTCCCGCCCGATCTCCTGCGAAATGAAACCGAGTTTGCGGCCTTGCTGGTCTTCCGCCTTCGCAGTTTCAATGAAGTAATTGCAATGCGTGCGGAGGCGCATCTTCTCTTCCGCCACATCCATCTTATCGAGGTAGTAGATCAGTTCCTGCTCGAAGCGGTCTTGGTCCACCTGCACCTTCAAGTCGTCGAGTTTCGTTTGTATCCGTTCACGGGTCCGTGTTGCACGCGCCCCATCCAATGGCTCCACTTCGGCCAGCAAAGCGCTGATGGAATTCACGCGTGCAGCAAGCTCATTGTACAACTGCAAACCCTCTGCGGCACGGAACGCCTGGAACGAACGCAGCGCCTCTTCCAACAACTGTTTGACTTGGGCCCACTCGGCCTCATCGAGTTCATCGCGCGTGGTGCGGGACACATCGGGCATGCGCAACACTATACCCAAGAGGTCGGTATCGGAGCGCGGTGCAACAGCTTGCTTCAACACGACCAGCTCCTCATGGTACTGCTTCACCAGCGCTACATCGAAACTGGTGCGCTTCTCCACCATCGCCTCTTCCACACCGATGTACACATCCACTTTGCCACGCACGATCCGTTCGTTGGCCCATTGGCGCAGTTCCGTTTCCTTCTCGCGGTAAAGCGATGGCAGCTTCAACATCAGGTCGAGGCCCTTACTGTTGAGCGATCGCAGCTCCACGGTGATCTTCTTCCCGTTGATGGAACCTTCGGCGCGGCCGAAGCCTGTCATGGAGCGGAGCATTCGGCGAATGTAGCCGGGACACGGAGCCGTCAAACGGCCCGCTAAGCCTCCTTCGCATCGGCCCGACCCACGAGGTAGACCCCGAGAAAGATCAATGCAGCGCTCAAGCCCTGCACCCATCCGAAGCCCAGACTGACGGGATCGGGGCTACTGCCCAACCACGTGAGTTGCGCCGCGAGCCACGTGAAGAACAACGCGAGCATCGGTTGCAAGTAGATGTAGATGCCTACTACGCTGGGTTCCACGTGACGCAATGCCCAAGTGTTGAGCAGGTATGCGATGAAGGTGACACACACCACCACGAAGCCCATGCGCAAGAGCACGTCCACCTGGAGCGAGGACCATTCCACCTGCATGAACTCGCCCGCGCCGAACGGGAGAACGATCACCGAGCCGATCAAGAAACACATGCTCATGACCGTGATCGCCGAGTACCTGCGCATCAGCGGCTTCACCATGACCAAGTACACGGCAAAAGAGCACGCGTTGATGAGAATGAACAGGTCGCCTTTGAGCGAAGCTTCACTTCCACCACCGTTGCCATGGCTCAATATCAACGTAAGTGCGCCAGCAGCGCCCAATATCACGCCGCCCAGCTTTTGCTGCGTGATGCGCTCCCCGATGATCGCCGCGCTGAGCACCAGTACCAAGATCGGCGTAGCCACCATGATGATGCTCGCATTCACTGCCGTGGTGCGCACCAAGCCTTCGAAAAAGAACAGTTGGTTCACGGCAACACCCGTCAAGCCGCACAGCGCAAAGCGACCGATATCCTTCCAATCCACTTTCTGCGGAAAAACGGCGCGCAGGCTCCAGAACAGCAGAACAGCGCCCATCACGCGCAGCAGAATGAACCCCGCCGGACCGATCACCTCAGGCATAAGGCTCTTCGCGACCGGGTAGTTGGCACCGTATATCAGGTTCACCACCAGAAGGGCGAGGTGGGCCAGAAGCTTGCGGTCCATGGGCGGTCGGCGGAAGTCAGCAGGCCGGGGAACAGATGGCCGCCAACGGCTGGCAAGATATCCGGGTGGCAAGGCCGTGTACTTTCGCCGCCCTCATCAAAAGCAATGAAGTTCGCGACCAAAGCCATCCACGCAGGCGTGGAACCCGACCCGTCCACCGGCGCCATCATGACGCCTATTTTCCAGACCAGCACCTACGTGCAGGCCGGTCCGGGCGATCACAAGGGTTATGAGTACAGCCGCACGCACAACCCCACGCGTACGGCATTGCAGCGTGCGTTGGCCGCTTTGGAGAACGGAAAGCACGGTCTGTGTTTCAGTAGTGGCATGGCCAGCATCGACGCGTTGTGCAAACTGCTGAAGCCCGGTGACGAGATCGTGAGCACCAACGATCTCTATGGGGGCACCTACCGGCTGTTCACCAAGATCTACGAAGGCTTCGGACTGAAGTTCAAGTTCGTGGACATGCGCGACGCGGCCTCCGTGGAACAGCACATCACCAAGAACACGAAGTTGCTGTGGGTGGAAACACCGACCAACCCGCTGCTCAACATCATCGACATTGCCGCGATGGCGACGTTGGCCAAGAAGCACAACTGCTTGCTGGCGGTCGACAACACGTTCGCCTCACCCTACTTGCAAACACCGCTGGATCTCGGTGCGCACATCGTGATGCACAGCGTGACGAAGTACCTCGGGGGCCACAGCGATGTGGTGATGGGCGCATTGGTGTGCAACGACGATGAACTTGCCGAACGGCTGGCCTTCGTGCAGAACAGCAGCGGCGCAACACCCGGACCACAGGACTGCTTCCTCGTGCTCCGCGGATTGAAGACCTTGCACCTGCGTATGCAGCGCCATTGCGAGAACGGCCGTGCCATCGCCGAATACCTCGGCACGCATCCCAAGGTGGACAAGCTCTATTGGCCCGGCTTGAAGACGCACATCAACCACGCCGTCGCCGCGAAGCAGATGCGCGATTTCGGTGGCATGATCTCCTTCACGTTGAAAGGCGACAACATCGATGACGCGTTCCGCTTCCTGCGCAACACCGAACTGTTCTCGCTGGCCGAAAGCCTCGGCGGTGTGGAAAGTCTCGTTGGTCACCCAGCGAGCATGACGCACGCGAGCATTCCCCGTGAAGAACGAATGAAGAACGGGTTGGCCGATACGCTCATCCGACTGAGCGTGGGGGTCGAAGACGCTGGAGATCTGATCGCGGACCTGAAGCAGGCGTTGGCGTAGCGGGGATCACCGGATATCCGGTTGTTCATCCTTCGGCTTGTCACGGAAGAAGAACAGCTGCAAGCCGACCGCAAGTGCAACCACGATCGCTGGAGCGATCAGGTTGTACCACAAGAAGGCGACCTCGATGGGATCGTTCACAACGACGTCGCCATCCATGGTCGCAAAAACGTTGTAGTAGTCCAGCGCGTAGTGGATCAGGATGAGCGATTGCGCGACCAAGCCCGCGACGAACACGGCCATGCCTTGAACACGTTTGATGAAGAACGCGACCAGAAAGATGCCAAGAATGGTCCCGTAGAACAGTGAACCAAGAATGTTCACGGCTTGGATAAGGTTCTCGAAAAGCGAGAACACCGCAGCGAAGCATAGCGCGAGAACGCCGAAAGCAACGGTGGCCCATTTGGTCGCAACCACTTGTTGCTCTCCCGTTCCACCGGCGCGGAAGATGTCCACCACGGCGGTCGTCGCCAACGCGCTGAGTTGCGAGCTGGTGCTGCCCATGCCCGCGCAGAAGATCATGGCCAACAACAACCCAATGATGCCCACCGGCATGTTGTCCATGATGAAGCTGATGAAGATGTAGTCCTTGTCATTGGTTTCGGCATCCGGTAGTTGAGCTTTCACCTGCTCGGCGTATTCAGCGCGCAAAAACTTGTCGCGGTCCAGATCCGTGGTAAGCTGCTGGGTCAATGCAGGCCGCTCCGCTTCGCTTGCCGCTACCCAAGCCCTGGCATGCTCCTCAATGCGCATGGTATTCTGTGCCTGCATCGCAGCAATACCGTCGGCCTTATGGTGTTCCGATACAGTTGCGCGCATGTCATCCACATTCGCCTCGTTCCAATGCACGGGCGCAGGGTGGAACAGATAGAACACAAAGACCATCACCCCGATCAGCAGAATGAAGAACTGCATGGGGATCTTCACCAACCCGTTCATGAGCAGGCCGCTGCGTGCTTGCTGTGGCGTTTGTCCACCGAGGTAACGCTGTACCTGGCTCTGGTCCGTACCGAAGTAGGAGAGCTGGAGGAAGAAGCCCCCGATCAAGCCGCTCCACAGCGTGTATTTCGCCTTCGGGTCCCACGACGTATCGATGATGTTCATCTTGCCCAGCGCACCGGCAAGGCTGAGACTTTCACCGAAGTCCAGTGTGTCTTTCAAGTAGTAGAGGATCAACCCGAACGCAACGAACAGGCCGGTGAACATCACGGCCATCTGCTGCTTGTGCGTTACGCCCACGGCCTTCGCACCTCCGGTGGTCGTGTATAGTATCACCAGTGCGCCGATGAAGACACAAGTCCAGCCCAATGGCCAATGCAGCACTTTGCTCAGCACGATGCTCGGGGCATAGATGGTGATGCCCGTTGAAAGACCACGTTGGATCAAGAACAGGATCGCGGTGAGCAGACGCGCACGGTGATCGAAGCGCTTGCCGATGAATTCGTATGCGGTATAGACGTTCCACTTGTAGAAAAGCGGGATGAAGACCCAGCCGATCACCACCATGGCCAACGGAAGCCCGAAGTAGAACTGCACGAAGCCCATGCCGTCGAGAAAGCCTTGGCCCGGCGTGCTCAAGAAAGTGATAGCACTCGCCTGCGTCGCCATCACGCTCAACGTCACGGCCCACCAGCGATCCTCGTTGTCGCCGCGCAGGTATCGGTTCACCGTATTGGTGCTGCGCGTGCGCCAGACACCATAGCCCACGATGAAGCCGAGGGTGGCGAGAAGGATGGTCCAGTCGAGCCAGTGCATTGCTCAAATGGTGAATGGGAGATAGCGAATGGTGAATGGTCCAACGGGTCCTCGTGCGACCCATTCGCTATCCACCAGTCGCCATTCACTTTGCATTCGCCTCGGGCTTCGAGATCAGATTCGCGAACAATCTATAGGCTCCCGGCACCCCCGCCGGCAATTGCCTGAAGAAGCTGATGCCCGTGTACACATACCGCCCTTTTCCATAGTCGCAAGTGATGAGGCCGCCGTTCAGCGGTTGCTCTCCGGGGTCGTTCCAAGCGATGAGCGGTGCATAATGCTCATCCAGACTTCCGCAGAAGTACAGGCCCCGCTCCTGCACCCAACCGTCGAAATCGGCGGAGGTGATCTTGTTGGGAACGTTCAGCAGCGCATGATCGCGCTGTAGGAAGGTCGGCGGTGCTTCCTCCACGGTAACACGATCGCGCGTGAGCTTGAACGGGTACGGACCGATCAGCGAATCGGGCAGCACCATGTCGTTGGTGCGTGTGGTGTATTGCACCACAACGGTACCGCCGTTCTCCACGTACTTCATCAGCGTCGGGTTGAAGTGCTTCATCCCTTGATTGTTGTTGTACGCGCGGATGCCCACCACGATCGCATCGTACTTGGTGATGCTCTCCAACGTGGCGGTTGAAGGCTCGATCATTTCAACGGTAGCGCCAAGCAGCTCGATGGCTTGCGGCACATCGTCCCCAGCCCCTTTGATGTAGCCCACGGTCTTCGCGGTGGTCTTCACATCCAGCGGGATCAACTTCACCTCGGCAGGGGTGTAGTACACCTGCGGCATGATGTGCGGATAGTCGATCTCGTGCAGCGTTCTGTCGGCCTTGCCTTTGGGTCCAGTGAATTCGAATTTCACGGCACCGGCTTTCGCACCTTCCATTGGCGTCAGCTGGAAGATGAAACTCTGGCGTGCGTTGCGCTTCGCAATGCTCACCACCTTCAGATCCTTCGTTGTGGCCCAACCCTCGGGCAATGTCACGTTCAGTTGACCGCTGAGACTATCGGTCAGCGCCTCGACTTCCACCACCACTTGCTGAGGCCCACCGGGCGCGATGAGCACATCGGTCTTCGGGATCACCGAGGCTACGGGGGTTACATACACTGGGCGGATTCGCTCGCCACCAATCCGATCAACCCATTTGTAATACAAGGGGGAGTCCTGGAATATGACGACGCTGTCAGTGGTTCCTTCCAACCACAAGCGTTGCTCACCAAACCGTGTGGATCGAGTCCCGCCTTCAACAGAAATCCCCACTGCGTGGCCAGCTTGCGGAAGCCAATATGGTTCGTTAACGGTATTGAATAATCCTTTCAGCACTAGGGCGTTCCCGACACCAATTGGAATCAAGTCGTTGTTGATCGCACGTGCTGCGAGATCCATGAGTCCGCATTGAGCAATAGTCGGCGGTCCCGCCCTGGACAACATCGTGACCGACGTGGGAACGGTGTCGTCGTAGAAAAAATAAGGTCGCGAACAAAGCGCCTCAACAACCAAACCTGTCATTGCCATTCCCAACTCAACCGACAGAGGCCAAAAATCTCCCTTCCATCCTCCGACCAATTCTATGCGCTTCTGCACTTGGGCAAGTCGATCCAATGACTTCCAGGGCATGGCAGGATCAAACTCTGCAATCATCAGATCAACCATCTGAGACACGCCTTCAGCACCAGGAACTCTTCCCCACGTCATATCGATCCCCTCGAAAATATCCTTGGTCTTCGGCTGGTCGCCTTTCTCCAGGTGCAGGTACTCCAACATCTCGCCGCGTGTTTCGGCCGCGCCGAAGCCCTGGCTCTTGTGCATGCTGCGGCTGCGCCCGGCGATCTCGGTATAGCTCAGGCCCAGCAACGGGTCATAGCCGCCAACATCCACGGTGAACCAGCTCGAGTCCTTCTTGGCGAGTTCCGCCAAGTCCTTGCGCCACCAACTGCTGCCATTGTAAAAGAGGCGGCGCGGCTGCCACACTTCAAGACCTTGCTGAAGTTGCTCCGGAAACGCTTTGGGGTCGCCCGCCAAGTCGAAGGCTTCCTGAGCGAGAATGGCCGAGGCCGTGTGGTGCCCATGGCCACCGCTGCCATCTGTCTGGAAACGCGTGATGATGATGTCCGGCCGGAACATCCGGATCACTCGCACCACGTCACTGAGGACTTCCTGCTTGCCCCATTTCTCAAAACTCTCCTCCGCGCTCTTGCTGTACCCAAAGTCCACAGCGCGCGTGAAGAATTGCTCACCGCCATCGATTCGCCGCGCTTCCAGCAACTCCTGGGTGCGAATGATCCCGAGCGCGTCGCCCAATTCCGGACCGATGAGGTTCTGGCCGCCATCACCGCGCGTGAGGCTGAGGTAGCCGGTGCGCACCTTCTTGCCATTGCTCAACCAGGCGATCAACCTCGTGTTCTCATCATCAGGGTGCGCCGCGATATAGAGCACGCTGCCCAGTACATTGAGCTTCTGCATCTTGTGCAGGATCTCAGCGGCGTTGGGTTGGGCGGGGGGGCGTTGGGCCGAAGTGGAAAGTGGTAGGTGGAAAGTGGAAAGTGCGAGCGCAATGATCAGTGCGCGACGTGACTGGAGGTGCATGGGGTGAAGATATCGGTGAGTGCGGCCACGGGCCGCGAGCTTCAGTAAAGGGAGGAACGGTTGATCGGGTGCGTCATCGCGAGCGCCTTCAGAGGCGCGAAGCGATCCATGCAAGGTTCGGCCGGCGCAAAAAGCTTGTCACCTCTACGACGGTAGCATGGATCGCTTCGTCGCAAGGCCTCCTCGCGATGACGCGCCTTGGGCAGTCCGCGGCTCGAAGCTTCAGGAAAACGCCTGCATATCGCACAACCTCCGGTACTGGCCTCCGGCTGCGAAGAGCTGCGCGTGGGTGCCGCGCTCGATGATGTTGCCCTGGCTCATGACGATGATCTCGTCGCAGTGCTGGATCGTGCTGAGGCGGTGGGCGATCACCACGCTGGTGCGGCCTTCCATCATCTTGAAGAGAGCATCCTGCACCAACCGTTCACTTTCTGTATCGAGCGCGCTGGTCGCTTCATCGAGGATGAGGATGGGGGGATTCTTCAACACCGCACGTGCGATCGCCACACGCTGTTTCTGCCCGCCGCTGAGGCGGTTGCCGCCATCGCCGATATTCGTCTGGTAGCCGCTCTCCAGTGCGCTGATGAATCCGTGCGCATTCGCGACTTCCGCAGCGCGGCGGATGTCGGCTTCGGTGGCACCGAGCGCACCGAAAGCGATGTTGTTGCCCACGGTGTCATTGAACAGGATGCTGTCCTGCGTGACGATGCCCATGAGTCTCCGCAGATCCGCAATGCGCAGTTGGCGAACATCCTGGCCATCGATGGTAACGTTGCCGGTGGTGGCATCGAAGAACCGGGGTAGCAAACCAGCGAGCGTGGTCTTGCCGCTCCCGCTGGTACCCACGAGCGCGACGCTCTTGCCTTTTGGCACAACGAGATCGATCCCCTTCAACACGAGTTCGGGTGCATCGCTACCATCGTAAGCGAACGATACGTTGTTGAACCGGATGCTCTCATTGAAGCTGTTGATGGGCTGCGCGTCCAGAACTTCCTTCACCTTATTCTCGACGGCCAACAACTCGAAGATCCGTCGCGCACTGGCGCTGCCTTTCTGAATGTTGCTCCACCCAGTGGTGAGACCCTTGATCGGAGCAAGCAGCTGCGAGAACACAATGATGTAGCCGAGGAAGAACTCACCGTTGAGCGAAGCATCATGGCCGATCACCAAGCGCCCGCCGAAATACACCAATGCTACCATTACGCACGCACCGAGGAACTCACTCAGTGGCGAGGCCAAGTCGCGGCGGCGCAACACCACCGTGCTGATGCGGGTGAGCATTTCATTCTCGCGCCCGAACCGCTGGCGCATGCGGTCCTCGGCGTTGAACGCCTTCACCACGCGCATGCCCGTGAGCGTTTCATCCACATGGCTCATTACATCGGCGTTCTTCTCCTGCGCCCGCATGCTGGTGCGCCGCAGGCTCTTGCCGATGCGGCCGATCAGCAGGCCGGTGATCGGCAACAGCACTAACGAGAACAGCGTGAGCTGTATGCTCATGCTCACCATGATGCCGAGCGAAAGCACGATGGTGACCGGCTCGCGGAACACCATCTCCACCCAATTGAGGATGCTGAACTCGATCTCCTGTACATCGCTGGTGATGCGCGACAGCACATGGCCCTTGCGTTCGCCAGTGTGATACTGCATGGGCAGCTCCAGGATCTTGTCGTAGACGGCACCGCGGATGTCGCGCACGGTATTGTTGCGCAGTGTGCCGATGGTGCTCATGGCCATCCAGCGGAACACGTTCTTCAGCAGGAAGCTGCTGATGACCAGAATGCAGATGAAGGCCAGCGTACCCAAGGCGCCGTGGGCCGCGATGTAGTCGGCCATCCATTGTTGGTACATGGCATCGAGACCGGTCTTGGCCGGTTCGGCAACAGCTTGAGCCTGCCCCGGGCACGGTGGCTGCTCCTTCACGAACAACAACCGCAGGAATGGAATGAACAGCAGTAGCGAGGCCAGATGGAACAGGGTGCTGATCAGGTTGAAGATCGCGTTCAACCACATCAACCGCGTGTACGGGCGCGAAAAGCGCAGGATCTTCAGGAATTCTTTCACGGGGTGCGAAAGTACCGGAGCGCCGGTCTTTGGCGCGGGGGTGTAGTTTCGCCCGCCCCAAGAACACATGGACAGCATCCGCCAGAACAAAGTGAACAGCCTGCTCCTACGGGAAATGGCCGAAGTGATGCAACAGGAGAGCCGCGCCCTGTTCCCCGGTGGCATGATCACCGTTACCGTGGTGCGCGTGAGCCCCGATCTGGGCGTGGCCAAGGTGTATGTGAGCCTCTTCCCACCGAAAGATCGCCCCACCGCGCTGGAAAACATCAAGGCCCATGCGCACCAATTGCGCGGCAAACTCGGTAACCGGATCGGCAAGCAGATGCGTGTTGTCCCGGAACTGTTGTTCTATCTCGATGATTCACTTGACCGGGCGGAGGAGATCAATGCGTTGCTGAAGAAATGATCAATGTCCAATATCCAATGATCAATGACCAACGGAACGTCCTCGGCGTGATCATTCTCCTCAGGTCATGTGCCAATTCAGCGTTGGATATTGAGTATTGAACATTGAATATTCACCCCCGTGCAGTACGATCCCGTTAAACGCAGCCTCGGCAACGTCTTCAACCGTTCGCCGTTCCTGCGGAAAGTGTTTTATGCGCTTCTCGACCTGTTGCTACTGCGTGCTTGGCACGTGCACAAGGAGTTGAAGAAGTGGAAAGACCAAGTAGGTAAGTCGACAGGCAGCACGTCGCTCTCGGTCTACGATGCTGGTGCCGGCTACGGCCAATACACGTATTGGCTCAGCGCCCGCCTTCCAAAAGCCGACATCCTGGCGCTCGATGTGAAAGAGGAACAGGTGGCGGACTGCAACGCATTCTTCGGCGCTATCGGTCGCAACAAGGTGAAGTTCGCTGTTGGGGATGTGACCAAGTACCAGATGCCATCCGCCTACGACCTGGTGGTGTGCGTGGATGTGATGGAGCACATTCTGGAAGATGAGGCAGCCTTGCGGTGTTACAGCACTTCGCTGAAAACCGGTGGCATGCTCATCATCAGCACACCCAGCGATCAGGGCGGTAGTGATGTGCACGATGAAGGCGAAGGCTCGTTCATTGAGGAACATGTGCGCGACGGCTACAACATCGACGACCTCAAGGCGAAATGCCTGCGCAACGGATTCACCAAGGTTGAAGCACGGTACAGCTACGGCACGCCCGGCAAGATCAGTTGGCGCCTCAGCATGAAGTGGCCGCTTCTTATGCTCAACACCAGCAAGCTGTTCTTCATCATCCTGCCGTTCTATTATGTCATCACGTATCCCTTTGCCTACCTGCTGAATTGGCTGGACGTGTCCACCACCCACAGTACGGGTACCGGATTGATCGTGAAGGCGTGGAAGTAAGGCGATCGGAAAATGAGACGATCAGAAGATCAGACAATGAGGTGGAGGAAGATTTGCTTTTCATCGTCTGATCGTCTGATCGTCTGATCCATGGATCTGGCTTTCCTCTTCGCCCGCCGTTACCTCTTCGCGAAGAAGAGCCACAACGCCATCAATATCATCACGGCCATCAGCATGCTGGTGCTAGCGGTCGTCACGGCCGCCATGGTGGTGGTGCTGAGCGCCACGAATGGGATCTCGTCGCTGGTGGATACGATCTACAGTCCGTTCGACCAGGACATCACTATCACACCGGCACGGGGCAAAACATTCTCGCGCGATAGCATCGACCGGGCCGCGTTGGAAACCCTTCCCGATATTGAGGCAGCAAGCTGGACCATTGAGGAGAACGTGTTGCTGCGCTGTGGTGATCGGCAAGCGGTGGCCACATTGAAGGGCGTTGAACCGCGGTACTTGGCCATGAGCAATATGGCGGAGTACGTCTACGCCGGTGATACTGCGCTAAGCGGTCCCGATGGCGACTACGCGCTGCTCGGTATCGGCTTGCGCACCGACTTGGATGTACCGCTGAAGGACGGCGTGTTCCAGCCGCTTGAGATCAGCGCGCCGGTGCGGGGACGCAAGTTGAGCAAGCACAAGCAGGGTGCGTTCGAGAGCCGGGCCGTGGCCATGGGCGGCACGTTCAGCATGAACCTCACATTCGATTCGAAGTACGCCGTGGTGCCCATCGACTTGGCGAATGAATTACTGCACTACGAAGGCGAGGTGAGCGCACTTGAGATGAAAGTGAAACCCGGAGCAGATGCCGATGCCGCGGCCCAACTGGTGCGGGATCGGGTCGGCAACGGCTTTACCGTGAAGACGCGCTACCAGAAGAACGAACTGATGTACCGTACGAACGAAACGGAAAAGTGGGTCACGTTCACGGTACTCTGTTTCATCGCACTGATCGGCGCGTTCAATTTGATCGCCAGCATCACCATGCTGATGATCGAGAAGCAGAAGGACATGCGCACGCTCACGAGCATGGGTGCCGAACAGGCAACGATCCGCGGTGTGTTCTTCGCGGAGGGCATGCTCATCACCGTGGTTGGGACATTGTCCGGAATCGCTCTGGGCTTGCTGCTATGCTGGCTGCAACAGCGCTTCGGCCTTTTGGCCATGCAGGATTCCGTGGTGGAGTTCTATCCGGTGAAAGTCCTGCCGCTGGATCTGGTGCTCATCACCAGCACCATGCTCCTGATCGGCTTCATCGCCTCGCGCGTTCCGCTGGGTGGGCTGAGCCGGAGGTTTCTCGTCAGCGGCCAGTCGTGAACGGAGGATCGTTGAGCACGCGTTTGCTCTCCCTACGCCGCCAGTTCGTACCCGGCGCGCACCTCATCCAGTAGCGCGTAAAGCGCATCGGCCTCGTTGGTGGTACACAGCTTCAGGCGCATCGGTTTGAAGTCGGGCAGGCCCTTGAAGTAATTGCTGTAGTGCCTGCGCATTTCCACGATGCCCTCGTAATTGCCTTTCCAAGTGATGCTGCGTTGCAAGTGTTCCAACGCCGCGTCCACGCGGTCGTTCAATGTGGGCGGAGCAAGGTGTTCGCCGGTATTGAAGAAGTGCTTGATCTCGTTGAAGATCCACGGATGCCCGATGCTCGCACGGCCGATCATCAGGCCGTCCACGCCATAACGCTCACGATATTCCTTCGCTTTCTCCGGTCCGTCAATGTCACCGTTTCCGAAGATCGGAATGCGCATGCGCGGGTTGTTCTTCACCGCGCCGATCAACGTCCAATCAGCAGGGCCTTTGTACAACTGTGCACGCGTGCGCCCGTGGATGCTCAGAGCTTGGATCCCAACATCCTGCAACCGCTCCGCGACATCCACAATGTTCTTCGTGCGGTCGTCCCAGCCCAAGCGTGTCTTCACCGTCACGGGCAACTTCACGGCCTTCACGACCTTTTCGGTGAGGCGGACCATCTTATCCACGTTGAGCAACAAGCATGCACCGGCACCCTTGCTCACCACCTTGTGAACGGGGCAGCCATAGTTGATATCGATAAGATCCGGCTGCACCGCTTCAGCAATGCGCGCGGCTTCTTCCATGGCATCCTCACTTCCACCGAACAGCTGGATCCCGATGGGTCGCTCCTCGGGGAAGATGTCCAGCTTCTTCATGCCCTTGGCCGCTTTGCGGATCAACCCTTCGCTGCTGATGAACTCCGTGTACATCAGATCCGCGCCATGGCGTTTGCACAACGCGCGGAACGGCGGATCGCTCACGTCCTCCATGGGCGCCAGCAACAGCGGGAACTCGGGTAGTTCGAGCGGGCCGATGCGGGGCATGTGTCTCATCCCGACTCTGTCGGGGCCGCGAAAATAGCTGGGTTGCCAAGGGTATCGGGCCGTTCAGCGCGTGGAACCACGTCATTCCTACATTCGCCGCCCATCTTGGAGAGATGGCCGAGTGGTTTAAGGCGCACGCCTGGAAAGCGTGTTTACCTGAAAGGGTAACGAGGGTTCGAATCCCTCTCTCTCCGCAGATCAGCCCCGACATGTCGGGGCTTCTTGTTGCCGAACACTGGGCTCAGCTCACCTCCCCGCAAATGGACTGCGGGAATTGCAGCGCGATCTGCTGTTCCGAAAGCCCTTGGCCGAAGAGGAACATCAGCTTGGTCACAGCGGCTTCCACGGTCATATCGCCTGCAGGCACAATGCCCAATTCATTGAACGCACTGCTGGTCTGGTAGCGGCCCTGGTCCACTCTTCCCCCGAAACACTGTGTAGCGTTCACCAACACGATACCACGGCTGCGCGCGTCGCGCAAGGCACCGATGAAGTCTTCGTTGCGTGGACCATTGCCACTGCCGAATGTTGTGAGGACCGCTCCGCGCAGGCCCGGCGTGCCCAATGAATGACGCACCCATTCGCCACTGATGCCAGGGAACAGCCGAATGACGCCAACGTTCGGGTCGAGCTGATCCAGCACGTCGAGCGGTCCGGAGCGTGGCGGCAGCAGCGCGGCGTGGTTCCACCGGATGTGGACCCCGGCCTCCGCAAGTCGCCCCCAATTGGGGCTGCGGAACGCTTCGAAACGTTCGGCATGGGTCTTCACGCTGCGGTTTCCGCGATACAAACTGTACTCGAAATAGATCGCCACTTCCTGTAGAACAGGCACACCATCCCGGTGCGCAGCAGCGATCTCGATAGCGGTCAAGAGGTTCTCCTTGCCATCGGTGCGCAACACGCCCAACGGCAGCAAAGAGCCTGTGAAGACCACCGGTTTCGTGAGCCCGTTCAGGATGAAACTCAATGCGCTGGCGCTGTACGCCA
This sequence comes from uncultured Bacteroidota bacterium, assembly GCA_902825795.1. Taxonomy (GTDB): domain Bacteria; phylum Bacteroidota; class Bacteroidia; order Flavobacteriales_F; family PHOS-HE28; genus PHOS-HE28. The sequence continues at coordinate 2,383 of CADECG010000037.1, read as the reverse complement.
TGGTATCGGTGCCGTGCAAGACCACATAACCGTCGTAGTCCTTGTGCTGGTTGATGAGCTGCGCAATACGCACCCACTCCTTTGGGCCCATGTCGCTGCTGTCCATCACTGGATCAAGCGATGCCGTGGCCAAGGCCGCGCCGATGCGGCTCAGCTCAGGCACTTGGTCCTCCATGTGCTCGAGGTCCATGGGCTTCAGAGCACCTGTGCGGGGGTCGGCCATCATGCCAATGGTGCCACCGGTGTAGATCAGCAGGACTTTACGGGGCTTGGCCATCAGGCGAACAGGGTTTGTGCGTTGCGGGTGGTGATCTGCGCGATCTGTTCTATCGTTCGGCTTGTGGCACTAGCGAGCGCTTGCGCGATCACCGGTATGAAACTGCTCTCATTGCGTTTGCCACGGTGCGGCACGGGGGCCAAATAGGGCGAATCCGTTTCGAGCATGCAACGATCAGGCCCCACCATAGCCATGGTTTGAGCCAGTCCGCTCTTGGGATACGTGATCACGCCACCGATGCCCAGATAGAAATCGTCCAATGCCAGGATACGTTGGGCATGTTCCGCAGGTCCAGTGAAGCAATGGAACACACCGCGCAGATCGGCGGTCTTCTCCTCTTCCACGATCGCGATCGTCTCCGCGAAGCTCTCCCTGCAATGGATCACGATCGGCAGCTTCAACTGCTTCGCCCAGCGGACCTGCTGGCGAAAGGCATCCTGCTGTTGCGCCAGTAGCTTCTTCTCCCAGTAGAGGTCGATCCCTATCTCTCCAACCGCGGCATACTTGCGCTCATGCAGCAGTTGTTCGACCATATCCAAGGCGGCGGTCGGGTCTTCCGGCACGTGGCACGGATGCAAGCCCATCATCGGCACGCACACATCGGGAAAGGCTTCGCACAAGGCATGCATCCCTGCGATACTGTCAGCATCAATGTTCGGTAGGTAGAGCTTGGTGACGCCGGCATCCAGCGCTCGCCGCACCATGGCGGCCCGATCGCTTTCGAACTGACCATGGTAAAGGTGCGCGTGCGTATCGATGAACATGGCCACGAAGAAAGGTGATGTGGAAATGTGGGGACGTTGTGAAGGTGCAAAGCCATCAACACGCACCTTCGCCGGGTGAAGATCCTCCTGATCCGCTTTTCGTCCATCGGCGACATTATTCTCACTTCGCCAGTAGCGCGTTGCATCAAGCAGCAGTTGCCGGGGGCCGAGGTACACTTCCTCACCAAGGCCATATTCCGGGATCTGGTGTCCCACTCACCGTACATAGACAAGCTGCACACGATCGATGACGAGTTGAGTGAGGTGATCCCTGCGCTGAAGCGCGAGAACTTTGACCTGATCGTGGACCTGCATCACAACCTGCGCACCGCGCGTTTGAAGCGTGCGCTGGGTGTACCGTCGAAGAGCTTCCCGAAGCTGAACTGGGAGAAGTGGTTGATGGTGAACTTCAAGCGCGACCGTTTACCGCATCAGCACATCGTAGATCGGTACCTGAGCACAGTTGAGCACTTGGGCGTAAAGAACGATGGCCAAGGCCTTGACCTGTTCATTCCCCCGCAGAACGAAGTTGCACTGGAGAGTCTTCCGGAAGCGCATCGCAGTGGGTACATCGCCTTGTGCATCGGCGGTGGGCATGCTACCAAGCGTCTGCCACCCCACAAATTGGTGGAGCTTGCCGAACAACTTCAGGGCCCGCTCGTGATCGTGGGCGGAAAGGATGATGCAGGAGTGGCCGCACGCATTGCCACAGCGGTGGGTGGGCGCGCTTTCGATGCCACCGGCAAGTTCGATCTGCTCGGCAGCGCATCGCTGGTGAAACAAGCCCGCAGTGTGATCACCCACGATAGCGGCGCTATGCATGTGGCAGCGGCATTCAGGAGGCGCGTGCTGAGCGTTTGGGGCAATACGATCCCTGCCTTCGGCATGGGGCCATACATACCGCAGCATCCCGAACGGGCACTGGTGGTGGAAGTGGATCGACTGGATTGTAGACCTTGCTCAAAACTGGGATACGAGACGTGTCCGAAGGGACACTTCCGGTGCATGGAAAAACAGGATACGGCGCGTATTGCGCAGCTTGCCAACGCTTAGCACATGTCCTGGGACATCTACATTCAAGATCTGCCTGCCGTGAAGTCGGTGCGGGACCTTCCTGCCAACTTCCAATTGAAGCCTATTGGCACGCGGAAGGAATTGGAAGCAAGGATCGCCGAGGCTGTAGCTTACACCGAGCATCAGGATGGTTGGCTGTTCATCAACCGCCCGAACATCGACATCAGCATTTCGTTCGTGATGGAGTCATCGGACCAAGTTCGCTACATCGTGGTGCATGTTCACGGGGGCGACCAGAGCGCGGCATGTGTCGCCGCAATTGTGCGAC